>JANYAJ010000004.1 GCA_025361385.1 Nitrospira sp. | reverse complement strand
ACTGGCAGCGTAAGTAGCAGCAGAGACTTCACTTAAAAACCTCGGGCTGCTGTGCAGACGAATGGGGCCACTTCTGTATGGAATGTCGAACGAACGCGCTTCTTTCCTGACAAAGGCATTGCGAAAGCCACTCTGCTCACCTCATTGCGTGAAAAGTATGGGAAAGAAACGGTCGCCTGGATTGTGACCGGCACACCCACAACGGACGATAGCAAAGTCACGGCGCTCGTGTGGCTCTTCGATGAGCAAGGCCGTCCCGGCCCTCTCCCTTCCAGCATGCGCATAGAAAACTGCCCCTCGGGCTCGAATCTTGCCGAGTCATCTCTTCCTGCCTATGTCGTTCGGAACTGGTGCCATACGTCATTCATTGCGGTGCTGGCCCAGTTCTCTACATCGATGACGCCTGAACTCTACGACCGGATGACCGTCACGATGGTGAATCTTCCCTTCGGGTTACGGGCGGGGGATGCGACGGAGAACTGGAAGAAAGAGATCGCCGAGGGAGCGCACAAACGAGATCTCGAGAAAGGCAAGCAGCAGGAAAAACCCAAGCTCTAAAGCGTTTGCCTGAGGGAGGAAACCCGGAGTCACACTTATAAGAGTAAGGGGCCATTGTCCCGCTGCGAGCATGATTGTTCACAATTGCTTGGGCGTCTCGCGCTGACAGGATGCACATCTGGTCTTGTCGTGTGGCAAAAATGCATATGAGGAGGTGTAACCGCATTGCTTTAATCGCGATCTCGTCGCGTGTATTCTTGCCGCTCGTCGTCCACCTGTAGCGGTTCTTTAACAGGGAGGGTGCCATGATCAGGAAGAGCATGCCTATAGCTGTCGCGGTAGGGTTTGCCATGGTCCTTGGGGCACCAGGCTGCAGCAAATCGGACTCTGCCGACTCCGGCGGTGCCGCAGCACAGGTGTCTGGCATGGAACGAGAGGCGCAGGAGGCTGTGCTTGCGGAAGTGATGAAGCACTGGATCAAAGGACCGGAAGGCTGGATAACGGCGAGAAACACAGGGACTTCATTTGCATCCATTCAGTTTCTCAGGCAATTCCGCGAGATCACGGTGGAAGGAGTTCGTGAGTATGACCTGAGCGAGTCGGATCGGCTGAATGGGTTCGAATGGGCAGGAGAGGTGTCGTTCAAGCAGGCAGCCTGTCGTGAAGCTGGAGAACCGGGAATACTTTTGGATGGGGACCCAGCGGGCAGGAGTATCTTTCGACAACGCGGCCGCTGGACTCAGTGGGTGGAGTTTCAGCCGGAGTCTGTGCCTGTGCAAAAGGTGAAGGGCAAGTGGCAAGTCCAGCAGGATACGTGGCTGCTCCGTGGCAGAGTTCCCGGAGCGCAGGACTTTGCGATGGCGGGTGTGAAGTAATCAGTGATTCTCTGATGATGCACGTGCACGATCTGTTCTCGTGCACGAGAACTTGGACTGTCGCTTACTTATTGAATGGAGGGCCGCATGAAGAACGTGATGTTTCCTCAAATCATCCTGTTGGCTGCCTTGTTTGTGATCCTCCCCGCGGTTGGAAACTGCGGTTCGACCATGGAAGGCACGTACACGAATACCGGTGGCATGGTTACGCTGGACCTCAAGTCGGGAGGTAAAGCCACATTTACCATGATGGGTGAGAGCATTCCGTGTACCTACAAAGTGAAAGACGACAAGCTTCTACTCGACTGTACCCCCAAAGGAGAGAAGGTGGACTTTCTAATTCACGGCGACGGGTCAGTCTCAGGGCCCGGCTTCATCGGGAATATGAAAAAGTCCAAATAACGTGGTTTGCTGACCCGAATCATGACCTGCGATCAAGGGAGGATTATCAGCACAAGGTGACTCCCCAATGCACGGCTGTAAATATTTCTGCAAATAGTGGCTCTGCCCGGAGCCCATTCATCAATCATTGCGTCAGATGATTGCTGCACGCCTGAGGCGATCGGGGAGTGGCCGCATCCGTCTATTCTGTGGGCATTGTCTGGATCAAGCTGGGCATGCCCGCGCGTCAGGCGGCCGTGTGAAGCTATGACCTCAGTCAGATGTCAGGGTGTATTGTTTGAGTTTCGTGAGTAACGTTTTGTAGTCGATGTCCAAGGTCTTGGCCGCCTGGGTTTTGTTTCCGCCGTTGGCTTCGAGGACGCGTTGGATGTGGAGCCGTTCGATCTCGTCCAGGGATAGGTGGGATTGATCTCCCGTCTGCAACGTGGTTCGGGTTTTCGGCAACAGACCAAGAACTTCTTCACGACTGATCTCACCAGCGCCGGTGCTCATCAGCACGATTCCTTCAAGCACGTTGCGCAGTTCACGTACATTTCCAGGCCAATTGTGGGCAGTCAGGGTCTGCACGGCCTCAGGTAAGAGGGTTCGTTTTGTGGCTCCCGGGATGCGCAACGTGGAGAGGACATGTTCGGCAAGTTTTGGCAGGTCCTCCTTCCGTTCGCGGAGCGGGGGCACGCGCAGCGTGACGGTGTTGATGCGGTAGAGCAGGTCGTCCCGGAAGCGGCCTTGGTGGACGAGCTCCTGGATGTCTTGATTCGTGGCTCCGATCACACGGACGTTGGCCTGGAGCGTGCGCGTGCTGCCGACCGGGCGATATTCGCCACGATCTAGGAAACGCAATAGGCTCACCTGCATCGGACCCGGCATTTCGCCCAGTTCATCCAGAAAGAGTGTACCCCCTTCGGCGGCGGCAAGGAGTCCTGGCTTTGCCGAGGTCGCGCCGGTAAACGAGCCCTTTTCATGGCCGAAGAGTTCGCTCTCCAACAGTTCACGGCTGACGGCACCGCAGTTAATGGCGATGAACGGACCGCCGGCCCGGCGACTCAGATCGTGGAGTAACCGCGCCGCGATTTCTTTGCCCGAACCGGTTTCTCCCTGAATAAGCACCGCTGCGTTGGATGGAGCGACCTGCGCGATCTGGGCCTTGAGCTTCTGCCATGCCTGGCTTGGTCCTTCGATGATGACATCCCGCGTGAAGCCTCCATGGCGGGCCGCCAGACTTTCTTTGCGGAGCGCGCGTACGGTCTTCAGCCTGGCCAATGCGGCGTTGACCGCTGCGGCATCGAAGGGCGTGTCCTTGACTAAGAAATCCCAGGCTCCCTGTTTGATCGCCTCGACCGCGTCTTTGACGTCGCCGTGGCCGGTCAGCATGAGAACATCGAGGTCCGGTTGGTGTTCGCGAACCCACTTCAACACGGCTCGCCCATCGAGGCCAGGCATACGAAGATCGGTAATGACACAGTCGAAGGTGCTGCTCTGGAGCGTCTCGATACCCGCTGCCCCATGAGTGACGGCGGTCACCTCGCAGCCTTCCTCGCGGAGCGCCTGCTCGAGTACCAAACGAACGTATTCTTCGTCGTCGATGATGAGTATGCGCATTGCTTTAGCCTTCAGCGGTCAGCTCTCAGCCGTCAGGTCTCAATTCTAGCTGATCGCTTCCTGGTTAATTGGAAATGCCAGAAAAAATGTACTGCCTGTGCCGGGCGACGATTCCGCCCAGACGCGGCCTCCGTGTTTATCTGCGACCATCTTGACGATGGCCAGCCCGACGCCGGTGCCTTCGTACTCCTGGGCATTGTGCAACCGCTCGAAGAGGCCGAAGAGCTTCTCTCTTTGATCGGCGTCGAAGCCGATTCCATTGTCCTGTATCCAGAGAATGCGTTCGGTCGGCGCCTGTTGTCCCCCGATGTTGATGCTCGGAGCCGGAGAGAGACGGGAGAACTTGATGGCATTGTCGAGGAGATTGACCAGAGCCTGCCGGATGCTGACCGGCTCACCATACAGATCGGCGAAAGGGAGATTGACGGTGATTCGAGGCGCAAGGCCGGTGAGTTGGCTCTGTCGGTCGACGAGCAGGCCGTTGATCATCTCCAGGACATTGAAGCGGCTCCGCGGAAGGTCCTGCTGTTCCAGTCGTGAATACTTGAGCAGGGCATCGATCATGTGCGTGAGGCGCAGGGCGGATCGACGGATCACGTCGATGTGGTGTCGGACTTGCGGGTCTCCGGCTTCTTGAAATCGCTTTTCCAAGAGCGACGAGAACCCTTCGATTTCGCGAAGAGGTCCCTTGAGATCGTGTGCAATGGAATAGGTAAAGGCTTCGAGTTCTTTGGTCTTGCGCATGAGGGCGGTGCCCCGTTCGCGGAGATTCGCCAACATAGACGTCAGAGAATGCGCCAGGATGCCGACTTCATCCCGCGTAGGCCAGGGCTCAAACTGCGCGGTGAGGTCGTGATGGGCGACACGATCTGCCGTGGCGGCTAAGCGTTTGAGAGGGTTGGCCACGAGCTGCTTCATCATGAGATATATCGTCAGGACGAGAATTCCCAGCAGGCCGACCACTCCGAAGACAATGAGCCGCGCCTGCTCGACGAGACGATCTCCCTCGATTTTCATCTCTACATCAATTTTGCGGTGAATGTCGATGAGCGAGGCGATGACATCTGCGATCTTGGCCGCGGTCTGTTCATAGAGGGATTCTGTATCTGCGAGGTTTTTCGTGCGCCGGCCAGCGGCGGTCTCGATGTCTTCACGCTGAGCGCGGAGAGCGCTCATACCATCGGCAATGGCGACGATCGTGCGGCTTTCTTCGTCAGCCAGGTCGCCCCGTCCATGTTGTTGCAACATGCCATACAAGACGGGGTGTGTTCGCGCGGCATGGTTCGTTTGATAGATGTCCAGTGCGGTGAGCGTTCGGCGCTCGATGTCCGCGATAGTCTTCAGGCTGAGGGCTTGGGCTGCGGCGTCCTGATGTTCGAGGAGATGGTGCATATGGGTCTGCATGTCGAAGAGATTACGGAGCATCTCCGATGCCGTGACGACGCCCGGGATGGTAATCCGCTGATGCCGGTCGACGTAACTATTCACGCGTGAGAGATATACGAGCGTTGCGGAGAAGCTGCCGATCAATAAGATAACGATCAGACCAAACGACACGGCAAGTTTTTGGCCTATGGAGAGGCGGCTGAGCCAACTGGCAGGCATGGCGCAGCCTAGCACAGCAGGGATGGGGGAGTCAGCCGCATTGAGCTTGTTAGGTGAGTCTGAAGAGTGTCAGTACCAATCCAGTGGCAGCACAGGCTCCGACGACTGGGATGATCGGGGCTTTGTATCGATAGAGGGCCACAAACGCGGCAATGCCGATGAGTGCCGATATCCACTGGAACGAGCCGGTGAAACCTTGCGGCCACAGGACATGATAGGCAAAAAACAACGCCAGGTTCAGGATCACGCCGACCACGGCAGCGGTAATGCCGGTGAGGGGGGCGGTAAATTTCAGATCGCCATGGGTGGATTCGACAATTGGGCCGCCGATCAGGATGAAGAGAAAGGATGGCAGAAAGGTGAAGAACGTCACGACGGTTGCCGCGACGATGCCAGCCGATAGCAGTGCATCGGGACCGAAGAGGGCCGTGGTCCAGCCGCCGACGAACCCAACGAACGTGACCACCATGATGAGGGGGCCCGGCGTGGTTTCTCCCAGCGCCAGCCCGTCGATCATTTGTAACGGGGTGAGCCAATGATAGTGTTCGACTGCTCCTTGGTAGACATAGGGGAGTACGGCATAGGCGCCTCCGAATGTGAGGAGGGGGGCTTTGGTAAAGAACCAACCCATCTGTCCCAATGGATGTTTCCAGCCGTAGACTGCGATGAGTCCTCCGAGCGTCACGGCCCACAGCCCAATACCAATTCCAAGATGCGTCCAGAAGGAGGGCCACGAAAAGCGAGCGTGATTCGGAATGGGCGTGTGATCATCGATAATAGCCGGCTCGTGGCGTTTCTCCGCGGCGCCATGACCGCTCCCGATTCTGAAATGCTCAGGGTGCCAGCGGCTGCCTATATAGCCGAGCATTCCTGCTGCCAGCACGATGGCGGGAAACGGAACGCTCAACGCAAAGATGCTGACGAACGAGGCTCCTGCAATCGCCCAGAGCCAGAGGTTTTTCAAGGCCTTCGATCCGATTCGAAATGCGGCAAAGATCACAATCGCCGTGACCGCCGGCTTGATTCCGTAGAAGAGTCCTGCGACGGCCGGTAGATCGCCATAGGCCATGTAGATCCATGACAGGCCAATGAGAATGAAGAGCGACGGCAGGACGAACAAGCCGCCAGCGACGATGCCACCCCATGTTCGATGCAGCAGCCAGCCGATGTATGTCGCCAACTGTTGTGCTTCAGGTCCAGGGAGGAGCATGCAGTAGTTGAGCGCATGGAGGAATCGTCGTTCGGAGATCCACCGCTTTCGTTCGACCAGTTCCTGGTACATCACCGAAATCTGTCCGGCTGGTCCCCCGAAGCTGATGAAACCAAGCTTCAGCCAAAAGCGAAGGGCTTCAGTGAAGGACACAGATTGTGGCAACTTCGTCGCCTCATGCGTATTCATTTCAAATGCTCTAACCGGAGATCATCGAAGTAGGTGACGGCATCCGACTTAGTCCACAACCCTATCTGGCCCGTGTGGAACGCCTCTTCGCACAGGTCCAAGACCTGCTTGTCGTCATAGAAAATGTTCACGCGACAGCCTTGATGGGTGACTCGCAATGTGTGCCATTGCTTCACAGTAATCGTCTGGTCGAAGTTTTGTAACAGGTGTCGAACACCGTTCACAACCCGATACACTCGAATGTTTTGTTCCAGCGGGTTGGCTCTTGCTAGGTAGTAATTGCGATCATCGGCAGCCCGCCAAATCAGCCCGCCTCCCATATCTGCATTTCCCTGAATCGGCAAGAACGAGACTTGAAGATTCAGATCAGAGGCGACGGTTCCCTTGACCAGCGTCACGTTGTAGGCATGTTCCGCTCCCTTGGCCATGAGCTGGGCAAGCACATGCGGGGGACTCTTCGCACGCTCGGTTGCTAGGACCTGCCAATTGCCTGCTGGCCTCCCATCAAAAAGTGTTCCAATCGAGAATTCGCTCGGAAGGACGCCGGGCTGTTCATGATCTAAATCCCATTGTTGCGTGGAAGCGGAGGGCTCTGCCTGAATGCCCACCGCCGCGAGGGCCATCTGAAGGGAGACTATGAAACTAATGCCAAACATCGCCGCCGGACTCATATGAGCTACTTCCATGTCACTTCATCCCAACAGAGATGGACAAAGGTTTCGAACGGAGGAAAGTTGTTCGTGTTTTGTTCCTTCGACCGGACCCAGAGATCGATTTCCATTCCGGCTGGATCAGTTTCCCCTCCGGGCAAATTCCTCATGGTTATGGAACGGTCCCGTGATCCCAAGACTCATGAGGTCCGCTACCCAACCAAGAGGA
>JANYAJ010000492.1 GCA_025361385.1 Nitrospira sp. | reverse complement strand
GGATCCTCGTGCAGGGAAATACGCTTGGAGTCCTCCTCCAGGAACCACCGGGCATTCAGATCCCAGGGGGTCTTATAACTTAAGGGCTACACCCGAACGTCAAGTCGGGCCTGAAATCACTTGCGTGGTAGCGCCGATCAGCTCAGGCTCACGCGTACGTTTCATGGGCTCCCTGCCATCAGCAAGTCAGCCGGAATCGGAGACTAAACGCTGATGGCTGGCCCCTAGTCACTCTTTTCAAGAACCACTTCGTCTCCCTGACCACACCGCCTCGAAGCACTTTCTCATAGACCCGGCTCCAGCCAGGATTCTTTTTCTGAAAGATGCGGTGATAGTCTCCATCCCGGAACCATAGGGTTTTGGCGACCGCAGCCTCCCGCACCGAACGTTTTGGCACGCCTCCGTCTAACACATTAATCTCATGCAGGTGAGGAGAGGGATGGTCGTCCCATCGCGGTCATGCACCGACTCCTTCGCAGGGTTCAGCCCTCAGCAATTCCAACGCCACCCAGCCGTCCTGCTCTCGCCGTTGGGAGAACAACGCGCCGGCCGTGGAGAAGGCCTCGAGAATCTCCTGCTCTTGATCAAGCAGAATGCCGGACAGCAACAGCCGCGCACCGTGGCTAACGTATACGGTTAATTCATCGCGCAACAACAGCAATGTCTGCCGATCAAGATTCGCCAACACCAGATCAGGATCGATACGCCCTGCCAGGTCGCTCAGCGTCCCGCAAACCAGTTCCAATTCCTGGTTAAATCCGTTCTCTTTCGCATAATCGCGTGCGCAATCCACCGCAACAGGATCGCATTCCACTCCAAGGGCCGAGGCCGCCCCCAGCCGCAGTGCGACCATCGCCAGAATCCCGCTGCCTGATCCCACATCCAGCACGGACTCGCCACCATGCACGAGATCTTCCAGCCACTCAAGTAACATCCGCGTCGTCGCATGGTGTCCGGTCCCGAACGCCTGCTTGGGGTCGAGCACAATCTCAATATCGTGCGGCTGCAGCACCGCCGGCTCCCAGCTCGGCCTGATCACAATCCGCCGACCGATCCTGATCGGCCGGACCGACTGAGCCCATTGCCGATTCCAATCCTGATCCGGCATCGATTGCACCAGCACCTCGGCATCGGCCTCACCGAACTGCTGCAAGACCGCCCGAAGCGCCGCCACATGATCGGCACTCCACCGGTTGCTCGGCCAATAAAGATGAATCGTAGGACCATCCTGCCAGGCCCCCTGTACGAAGGGATCTGACAGCGCGCCCAGGAGTTCTCCCGCGTCGATGCCGGATTGAATCGTGACGTCTATCCAGTCCTGTACCATTGAATCGTATCCCGTTATTGACGGACACAGGCCCATCCAGTAAGGTCGCAGCGACCATGCAACAGAATCAGCACCACACACACACGCCAGTACGAGAGCAGACGTTGCAGCGACTGCTTCGACGAACCGATCGATTACTCCAGAGAGGTCTTCGAACCAGTGCCACCTTTACCCGCTGGCGTGTCGTCTTGTTCGTCACCGCGCTGCTCTGCACGATTACACTCTACAGACTCGGTTGGTATCAGGTCGGCAACTTTTCGCTCGCTGGCTTCCTCACCATGTTTCTGATCGTGGCGAGCTATCATACCAGGCTGGAACAGCGGATTCATCGACTCCGAGAATGGCGACAGATCAAGCAGACTCATATGGCTCGCCTCCACCTCGATTGGGACAAACTCCCTGCACAAACCTTCGCCGGGCCGGCCCATCATCTCTACACGAACGATCTCGATCTCGTCGGCCCCCATTCGTTGTTCCAACTGCTCAACACCACCGTCTCCTCGCACGGCCGCGAGCGATTGGCTGCCTGGCTTCTTACGCAGCCACCTGCCCCGAACGCTTGGGTGGAACGCCAAGCCTTGGTCCGTGAGCTCACGACACGGCCATTGTTTCGAGACCGATTGGCGCTTGAAGCCCACTCGCTCGGTGAGCAGGAAATCGACGGCCATCGCCTGGCTGCCGTACTGCAACATCGCCTGGAGATTCCCCGACTGCATATCATCCTGCCAATCCAGGCCATCCTCGCCGCGACCACCGCAGGGCTCGGACTCGCCGCGCTGCTGAATCTGCTGCCTGGGTTCTGGATGTTCTCCTTCGGCCTCTACGCCCTCGTCTATTTTTTCACGGACCAGGGAGAGGAATTACTCGAACATGCAGTCGGCCTCCACCATGAAGTCGAGAAACTCGGAACGGTATTCGGGCATATCGACCGCCATGCGAGACGATCGCGCTCAGCCCTCTCACGCACCTGGGTCCCGCTCGCGAACAGCCCCACGGCACCAGTTCGTCTGATCCGGCAGGCCGCACGGGTACTCCATGCCATCAGCATCAAAGCCCATCCGGTCGTCCACCTTGCCGTGAACGCCCTCTGCCCCTGGGACCTCTGGTTCGCCAGGAGGTTGGGCCAGATCCAGGATCAGATCCGCGATCATCTCCCTCTGTGGCTGGATCGACTGGCGGAAATTGAAGCAGCTGCGGCATTAGCCACCTTCGCCTACCTGCACCCCAGCTATATCTGGCCGTCATCGCTTCAAACCGACAACCAACAGAACGGAGGAGCCCCGCGCTGCTCCGCTCGCGATCTCGGTCATCCGCTGATCCCCCATGCGGCACGCGTGGCCAACGACTTCTCCCTTCAGGGCCTCGGACAGGTGCTGCTCGTGACCGGATCCAACATGTCAGGGAAAAGCACCTTCCTCCGGACTGTGGGAATCAATATCTGCCTCGCACAAGCCGGCGCACCAGTCTGCGCCAGTCATTTCGAGTGGACCTGGGTGCGGGTGGTCTGCTGTATCCGGGTGGACGACTCGCTCGATGAGGGGTTGTCATTTTTCTATGCGGAAGTGAAACGGCTGAAGACGTTGCTCGACGCGACGAGGGATCGATCCCACGCCCCGGTGCTCTTCTTGATCGACGAAATTTTCAAGGGCACCAACAATCGCGAGCGATTGATCGGAAGCCGCTCCTTCATTACCGGTCTCTCGCAAGGCCATGGGTTCGGCATGGTCACGACCCATGACCTCGAATTGACCGATCTTGAGAAAACGGTGCCGGGATTACGCAACGCCCACTTTCAGGAAACGGTGGAAGCCGGCGCACTCGAATTCGACTACCAGCTCCGTTCAGGTCCCTGCCCCACCACCAACGCCTTGCGGATCATGGAGCTGGAAGGCCTGCCGATTCCTCGCCAGACGGACGCTCATCACTCTTAGCAGGCTGTTCAGAAAGGCCGCAGTGAGTGAGCAACTGTGAACTCTGAACGATGAACGCGGAACTCTAAGCGACGATCGCTTTCTGTTTCATCGTTCATCACTCATCGTTCAGCGTTTCCAGACTGGCGGCCTTTATCAACAGCCTGCTAGTTTTCTTTGACCTTTGTTCTTGGTTCCTCCATATTTACCGCAACATCCACGAGTGACGTTCTCACGCACCGCATGACCCAGGACGAGAAGCATCCCCTCCGCGGCCTCCTCATCGCGCAATTCTGCGGCGCGTTCAACGACAACGCCTGGAAGCTGATGGTCGCCTTGCTGGCGATCCGGCAGGCGACCGCACAGATGGCTCCCGGCCCCGAGCTGGAGACTGCGGCACAGACCCAAACTGCGCTCACCTTTATCATCTTCACCTTGCCCCTCGTGCTGCTGTCATTGGTCGGCGGCACCTTGGCCGATCGTCTGAGCAAACGCACCGTCATCATCGCGATCAAAATCGTCGAGGTCTTCCTCATGAGCGCGGGCACCGCGGCGCTCTGGCTGAACCCCGCAGGCGGCATGCTGCCATTGATCGTCTTGTGCGGAATGGGCGTGCATAGTGCGCTTTTCAGCCCCTCGAAATACGGCATCCTCCCCGAGTTGATCCCGCATGAGCGGCTCGCGTCCGGCAACGGCCTCTTGGAGATGTGGACCTTTGCCGCCATCTTGATGGGCACGGCAGCCGGAGGGTTTCTCTTACAGACAGCCGGCGATCGACTCTGGCTCGCGCCACTCGCGTTGGCCGTCCTGTCGCTCCTCGGCCTGGTCGCAGCCTTTGCCATTCCCCACGTCTCGCCCGCACGTGCAACCGGCGGCGTCGGTTCAACGATCCGCGGCGCCTGGGCCGCCATCCAATCGGAACGGATGCTGCGCCTGGCTATTCCGGGTGAGATCTTCTTCTGGACGATCGCGAGCCTCTTCGCCCAGAACGTGCTCGTCTACGCGAAAGCCGTCCTCCATCTCTCCGATGCCCTCTCAGGCCTTCCGCTCACAGTCTTATCTGTCGGCCTCGGGCTCGGCGCCATGCTGGTCGGGCGGCTCTCTCAAAACCGGGTGGAATACGGACTGATTCCCCTGGGAGCGACGGGGGTATTTCTCGCACTCGCCCTGCTCGGCCTACTGACGCCGTTATTGTTCGGCACATTTCTGGTGATGGGGCTCCTCGGAGTCTCCAGCGCCTTCGTCTTTGTGCCGCTCAATGCCATTCTCCAATGGAAATCGCCGCCCGACCGGCGCGGCGCCGTCATCTCGTTCTCCAACACCTGCGTCTTCACCGGCATTCTGCTAGGATCCCTCGCCGGCGGCTCCCTGGCCCATGCAGGCCTCTCGACGAGCAGCATTTTCCTCGCGACTGCCTGCTTCACTATCGGAGGCACGGCCTGGGCCCTCTGGCTCTTACCCGATGCCTTTCTGCGGCTGGTGCTCGTCATCTTCACGAATACCTTCTATCGCCTCCGTCTCGTCGGCCAGAACCATGTCCCGCAATCCGGCGGCGCGCTCCTTGTCCCGAATCACATGTCGTTCGTCGATGGATTCTTACTCATGGCCGCCGTCGATCGGCCTGTTCGATTCCTCGTGGATGCCGCCTACGCGACCCACCCTTTGTTTAAATGGCTCATGACCACGATGAAGGTCATTCCCATTTCTTCGGCAGGCGGCCCCCGCGTGATCCTTCAGGCGCTGCGTAGCGCGGGGCAGGCGCTCGACGACGGCGAGATCGTCTGCATCTTTCCCGAAGGCCAGATCACCAGAACCGGAACGCTCTTGCCGTTCCGGCGGGGCTTCGAACGCATCGTCAAGGGACGAACCGTCCCGGTCGTTCCGGTCCACCTCGACCGGATCTGGGGCAGCATCTTCAGTTTTACGAACGGGCGGTTCGTCGGCAAATGGCCGGAGCGAGTCCCCTATCCCGTCACCGTGTCGTTCGGCGCACCACAACCCTCCTCGACCCCGGCCTATGAACTCCGCCGCCTCGTCCGTGAATTGGGGGAAACCGCCTGGTATCTGCGCAAAACCGATCAGGAAACCCTGCACCGTCCCGTTGTGAGAGCCTGGCGGCGGCATCCCTTCACCTTTGCCCTGGCCGATAGCTCTCGCCCGCACCTGTCCGCACTGCAGGCCTTGATCGGCACCATCGCCCTCGCCCGAATACTCAGACCCCATTGGGAAGGACAGCAGCATGTCGGCTTGCTCCTGCCACCCAGCGTCGCCGGTGCCTTGGTCAATATCGCCGCATCGTTGTCAGGCAAAACCAGCGTCAACCTGAACTATACGGTCGGAAGGGCCGGCCTGGAATCGGCCATCGCACAAGCGACGATCAAGACGGTGCTCACCAGTCGCCAGTTCATTGAAAAGGCAAAGCTTGAGATTCCGCAAGGCACGACGATCCTCTGGCTTGAAGACCTCGCCAAGACCATCAGCAGCGGCAAGAAATTCATCGCCCTGCTGTTGGCCCTGCTTGCCCCGATACGAATGTTAGAGCAGGCCTGCGGCCAGACGCGCAAGACCGGCATGGACGATCTGGCCACCATCATCTTCAGCAGCGGCAGCACGGGCGAACCGAAGGGCGTGATGCTCTCCCACTTCAGCATCAACTCCAATGTCGAAGGGGCCGCTCAGGTCATCCACATCGACCACACCGATCGCGCCCTCGGCATCCTCCCCTTCTTCCATTCCTTTGGCTACATGCTCCTCTGGTTCTACGCACGGCATAACAGCGGGATCGGCTTTCATCCTTCGCCGCTCGACGTAGGCGCGATCGGAGAACTCTGCAGTCGCTATCGCATCTCGCTGCTGGTCGTCACACCGACCTTTCTCCAGCTCTATCAACGGCGCTGCACGCCGGAACAGTTCAGCACGCTGCGCGTGGTACTGACGGGGGCCGAAAAATTGCCGCTGCGCCTGATGCAATCATTCCAGGACCGCTTCGGCATCACGCCTGTCGAGGGCTATGGGGTCACCGAATGTGCGCCCGTCATCGCGGCGAACTGCCCGGACTTCCGCGCCTCGGGATTTTTTCAAGTGGCTTCGCGGCGAGGAACCGTGGGACAACCGCTGCCGGGCGTCTCCGTGCGTATCGTCGACCCCGACAGCTATGAAATTCTTCCCCCAGGTACCCCCGGCATGCTGCTCGTCAAGGGCCCCAACTTGATGAACGGCTATCTGGGCAGGAAAGATCTCACCGACAAAGCCATGAAGGACGGCTGGTACATCACCGGGGACATCGCCACCTTGGACGAAGACGGCTTCCTGTCGATCACCGACCGGCTCTCGCGCTTCTCGAAAATCGGCGGGGAAATGGTTCCCCATGGTCGCGTCGAAGAGGCGCTGCAGCAAGCGGTCGGCGGCGACATGCAAGTCTTCGCCGTCACCGGCATTCCCGACGACAAAAAAGGCGAACAGCTCGCCGTCCTCCACACCCTCGACGAGGCGAAGATTCCCGGCATCGTGAACAAGCTCGCAGCAGACGGACTCCCGAACTTGTTTATTCCATCACGGGCAAACTTCATCAAAGTCGAGGCACTGCCAGTATTGGGGACGGGGAAGATGGACTTGCGGGGCCTCAAGCGGATCGCCCTAGAACGCCTCGGCCAAGGAGCCTAGCCCGATGCCGCCACGAGTACGGGAGGGCCCCCTCCTGCTAAGCCTCACCACCGGAGCGCTGGTGGTGTCCGGCGTCTCGCCTGTCGATCGACTCACCTGGTTGCTGGAAGCGCTCCCCGTACTCGCGGGCATTCCCATGCTTCTGGCGACGCATCGGCGATTTCCCCTGACCATGCTGAGCTATCGGTTACTGACGGTGCACGCGATGCTGCTGCTGATCGGAGCGCATTACACCTACGCACAGGTACCGATCGGCACTTGGATCCAGTCCATGTTCGGGTTTACCAGAAACCATTTCGACCGCATCGGACATTTTATGCAGGGATTTGTCCCTGCAATCCTCGCACGGGAAATGTTATTGCGTACGTCGCCTCTCCGACCTGGCCGGTGGCTCTTCGTCCTCGTCTGCTCAGTCTGTCTCGCCTTCAGCGCGTCGTATGAACTGTTCGAGTGGGGCACGGCGCGGGTATTGGGCCTGGCTGCCACCGCATTTTTAGGCACACAGGGCGACGAATGGGATACGCAATGGGACATGTTCCTCGCGCTGATCGGCTCCCTCACCGCCCAAACGCTCCTGGCGGCTCGACACGATCGGGAACTCACGGCGTTGAACGCGGTACCCCACCGATCGGACAATCGGCCATGAGCCACACCACTGCGGTATATCGCACCTTCATCCTCGCCATCGCGCTGACTGCAGCCTGTACCGTAGACAGCGGATACGCCGACCCACCGCCGTTGCTCGGCAAACCGGCATCGCTCGACGAACAGCTGGGGCTCTTCCCTTCCTCCAGTTTCTCCCTCACCACGGGACAATGCGCCGGATGCCGAACCCCTGAGCAAGCCCGCTGGTATTTCCAAAACGATGTCATTGCGATTCCGACAGCCGATCTCCATCAACAGGATTCACCCGCGTCACCGACACAGCCCTTCGTAGTCTGGGTCGGATCGCCTGAAATCATCGAGCAGGCCAGCCTAACTCCAGACCGGCATCATCTCCAACTGGTGGAGCCCGACCGGTCCGTACCGATCCAGATTGAGGCAAAGCTGGCGAGCAACCGCTCGTATTACAATGACGCGACTGCCGAGTTTTTTGCTCAGCGCTCGCTGCGGATCAGAGGCAAAACGGTGCAGAGGGCCGAGGGCCCGACATTCATGGCCAGAATGATCTGGCCTTCAGACTATCGGCTCGATCGAGCCACAGCTCTGTATGGGGCATCGCCTCAACTCCCGTCGCTAGCTGACTTGATCGAGGCGGAAGAGGGAGGTGCGAATACCCCCTATCGCACACACGTGATCTGGGAACAGCCGAAATCAGGGACTCATACCTGGGCAGGGAAACCCGTGCTCGCGCTCATGCTCAACGGCGCACAGGGCGACGACGATGAGGCCCATGGCGGCCACTTCGGCATCATCACCGGCCGGGTCGGTCCCCATGGGGAATGGGCGGACTGGCTGATGAACAACTTCTATGACCTGAATGTCGTCAGCGAGAAAGGGATTCTTCCTGCGATGCTCCCGCTCGATCAATATCTGATGGACCTCAACAGCGGACAGGCATACTACCGGCCGAGCTATCTCCTCACCTTGGTCTTGAAGCAGGACCGCATACCGGTATCCTTTCAAACCGCAGCCATCCATTCCTTTAGACAGTTGTACCGTCATGAGACCGAATACGGCCACTCGACACTCAACTGTGCCGGCCTCAGCCTCGACATCTTGCGCGGGATCGGATGGCAGGTTCCCCAACAAGGACCGACAAGCCGGCTCAAAGCCACCGGGGGCTTTATCTATTTCGCTGCCACGGAACGCAGCCTCGCCAGCGGGCGGAAGCTCTACGACTATTTCTCAGAAGAACGCACCAGACTCCTGCCCCGTGTCACATTCGAAGCCATCGGATCGGACGCCATCACCCTCATCACCTCGCCCGCCGCGATCGCTCCAAGACCCTTGACTGAAATGGAACGATGGCTCCAAGACGACGTCGAAGCGATCGTCCTGGTCCGCATCCCGCAAATTCCATCCAGCCGGCCCCTTGGAGCCGCTCCCGTGGCGTCACTCGACGAGTACCAGCGGCGCGTGCCGGCCGACCGATCACAGTGGAAAACGATTGCCGTTCCCCCGCGCCCATTCCCGAATGAACTGCGCGTGAGACCGGCACCAGTGGAAGCCACCATGATCCCTGGGCCCGTCCTCGCAGTCCTCGGACTTGTCCTGACCATACTGGCCGGCATAGGGTGGATGCTCTATCGACGAATAACCTGCCGTAAGCAGGAAGCCGACTGATCATGTTCAGCATCGATGAGCTCACGCCAGCCGTTCAACGCCTGCCCCGCACCCTGATGCGACGACAGGCGACGACTGGCGTAGATGCCAACCACGGCACATTGGCCACCCTGTTCTCCGCCATACTCAATGGCAGGCTCGCACGTGAGCACCAGATTGACAGGGGTCCTGGAGTCCCACGATGAAACACACACGTCATTGTTGGCCCCTTATCGCCGCAACGATTCTGCTCCTTGGTTCGATTGGCTTAGATCAAACAGCGTTTGGTGAAGCCTCCTTGCCGGCTGGAGCGCAGGCTCTCTCCAGCGACATTCAGCTGTACGCGGAGGCCCACCGGCGCAGCCTGCTCGTATGCGATTCGCTCGAGCGGGTGAGAATCGCTCTCGCCAAGACCGACCGAGAACCATCAGACCTTCAGAACGATATAATCACAGCACAGCGGCAATATTTCTCGATACGGGCCGATCTATTTATGGCGATCTATGTCCATGTGTCGACGATAAGGAACACAGATTAATACCATCGATCATTTCCTGAACATCGATGACCTCGCCATTCTCCGGCCCAAGCCGGGCGCGGTTCCACGGGAAGACGTGCTCCAAGCGATCGCTCTGGCGTTTACGCACATCGGCAAGAAATATGATTTCGGCTTCGACTCGAACACATGGGACACGATCGTGTGTTCGGAACTGGCCTTTCAGACCTATGTGAACGTCCGGTGGCCTTTCGGCAAGGCGCTGGGATCCTATACGATCTCGCCGGATGACGTCGCCGTGATGGCGGGCAGTAATGCCTCCCTCCCTTTCGAACTCATCAGTTTCGTCCATGACGGTGAAGTGGTCAGCGATGTCCTGAGCGGGGTCGACGGTGAAAAGATCTACCGACAGCTCATAGAGCAAGAGGGGCCACGTCAATCGACTTTCTTGCAATTCATACCGAGCCACGCTCTCCTGCTGAAACCGTTCAAGTCCGGAGGAAAATAGATGGATCGAACCTTGAGTAGCTCAAAGTCGCTGATCGATTGCCATGTCCACCTGGCAGCGTTGCCGGACGGCGATAACGGCTGTTACATCTCGCCGAAGATGTTAAAGAGTCCGCTGTTTCGATTCTTATTCTGGAAGCACGGGCTTTCTATCGATCGCCCTCGCGAAGCCAATCAGAAATATCTCGCGGACCTCCTGGCCGAGCTCCGCGCCTCTCACCATGTACAAAAAGCTGTTCTCCTGGGCATGGACGGCCACTACGATACCAACGGGACTCTGAGCTTGGCCCATACCGACCTTCTCGTCGGCAACGACTATGTGCTCAACGCAGCTCACGCCTATCCGAACGAATTGCTCGCGGGCGTGTCCATCAACCCCCAACGGCGGGACGCAGTCGAGGAAGTGCACCGTTGCGCGGATGCCGGGGCGACACTGGTCAAGGTGCTCCCCAATGCGCAGCAATTCGATCCAGCCAATCCACAGTACAAACTGTTCTACCGGGCACTCGCCGAACGGAAGCTGCCCTTCCTGAGCCACGTCGGGTACGAATTCAGCTTGATCGGAAAAGATCAATCGGTTGGCGACCCCGAGCGGCTCCGCCTGGCGCTGGACGAAGGCACAACCGTCATTGCCGGCCATGCTTGCAGTTACGGGCTCATGTTCTACGAGAAATTTCTCCCGACCTTTCGAGACCTGGCCCAACGCTACCCGAACTTTTACGCCGATATCTCGGCACTGACGCTGCCCAATAGGCTACGGATGCTCCTCCACCTGCGCCGGTATCCCGACCTCCACGAGCGGTTACTCTTCGGCACAGACTATCCCCTGTCCGTCTTTCACTTCGCCGCGTGGGGCCGTGTGGCCTTCAGCACGCTGCGCAAAATTATCCGGACGAAGAACCGCTTCGACCGACAGGTCGAAGTCTGTCATGGGCTGAAGCTCGGGTTTCGCTCCCTCGAAAACCTGCTCCCCCAATCAGCAGCGAAGACGACCCGCTAGAACGACATGTCCATGGATCGCAATGACATACTTGCCAGCCTGCGCGAAAGGATTCTCGCATTTGCGACATTACGAGTATCAAGGGATCGCGCCGAGGATCTCGTGCAAGACGTCCTCGCCGTCCTCCACGAGAAATATGCGCGTGTAACCGAGCTGACGGAACTGGTTCCTCTCGCCTTTCAAGTCCTCCGGTTCAAGATGCTGGATGCCCATCGCAAGTCGCTCCGGCGAGGCGAGTATAATTCAGAGTCCATTGACGATGTACCCATTGCCGATTCCCGGGACGACCCTGCTATGGCGCTGGAACACAAGCAAACCGTCGATCGGTTGCTGAATGCACTCAGCCAGCTAGGAGAACGCTGCCGCAATCTGTTCAAGTGGAAACTGGAAGGGAAAAGCTTTCCTGAAATTCAGAAGCTTATGGGCCAGAATTCGATCAACACCATTTACACGTGGGATCTGCGCTGCCGAAAACAGCTCTTGTCCCTCATGGGCGGAAATTGGGAGTGACTGGGGAAGTCCTGAGTCCTGAGCAAGATATGCTTCACGTTTCACGAGCGATGATTAAGAATGTCTGAACACGATCTCGAAAAACTGCTGGGCGGATTCGCCGCCGATACGCTCACCCAGGAGGAGCGGCAAAAGCTCTTCACCGCTGCG
>JANYAJ010000471.1 GCA_025361385.1 Nitrospira sp. | reverse complement strand
CAACACCTTGCGCAGAATCCACATCTTGTTGAGACGATCCTTGTCCACCAACAATTCTTCTTTTCTCGTCCCGGACTGGCTGATATCGATGGCCGGGAAGAGCCGCTTGTCGGCCAGGCGGCGATCAAGATGGACTTCCATGTTACCGGTCCCTTTGAATTCTTCAAAAATGACATCGTCCATCCGGCTGCCGGTGTCGACAAGAGCCGTCGCCATGATGGTCAGACTGCCGCCATTTTCAATGTTGCGGGCCGCGCCGAAGAACCGCTTCGGGCGCTGGAGGGCGTTCGAATCCAATCCTCCCGACAACACTTTGCCACTTGGCGGGGCGATCGTATTATACGCACGAGCCAGACGGGTAATGCTGTCCAGCAGCACCACAACGTCCTTTTTATGTTCGACCAGCCGCTTCGCTTTTTCAAGGACCATTTCTGCCACCTGAGCATGGCGCTGAGCCGGCTCATCGAAGGTGGAGCTGATGACTTCGGCCTTGACCTGTCTCTGCCAGTCGGTGACTTCTTCCGGCCGTTCGTCGATGAGCAGCACGATCAAAGTCACTTCCTTATGGTTCTTGAGAATGGCCCGGGCGATGGCCTGCAGCATCATCGTTTTGCCGGTGCGGGGAGCCGCAACGATCAGCCCACGTTGGCCTTTGCCGATCGGAGTCGTGAGCTCCATCACGCGGGTACAGTATTCTTCGCGGTCAAACTCGAGGTTCAGACGCTCTTCGGGATAGAGGGGCGTCAGGTTATCGAAGAGGATCTTGTCTCGGGACACTTCAGGATCTTCGAAGTTGACCTTCTCGACCTTCAGCAACGCGAAATACCGCTCGCTCTCCTTCGGCGGTCGAATCTGGCCGGAGACGGTGTCGCCGGTGCGCAAATTGAAACGCCGAATTTGAGAGGGGGAAATGTAAATGTCGTCGGGGCCTGGGAGATAGTTCGAATCGGGAGCACGCAGAAATCCAAATCCATCGGGGAGCGTTTCGAGCACGCCCTCGCCAAAGACTACGCCATTATTCGCGGTTTGCGCCTGCAGAATCGCGAAAATCAATTCCTGCTTTCGCAGATTCGGTGCGCCATCGATCTTTAGATCGCGCGCCACCTCATTGAGATCGGCGATAGATTTCTGCTTCAACTCCGCGAGATGCATAACCTCCCCCTTCGTTTGTGTCATGAGTATCCTCTCAAGCCCTCAGCTGCGTCGTCATCGGCAGCGCTCGCACGTGGTGAACCATGGGAAGTTGTCCAGAAACCGAATGAATGGCAATGTCTTCGATGATCGTATGTCGTGTGTTTAACTAAAGAGGGTGACCCGTGAAGGACTTACTCGCTTACACCCGTCGCTAATCAGGGTACGGCTCTGTCTCATAACTGCGGATATTGTCGCAAGGGAAAACTCATGCCGAGCTGAATGTCTCTATGGCCTGAACGATTGTGGCTTGTTTCGAGATACGCCCCGGAAGTCTTCTTGTGTGGAGAGAACGCTGATCCGAGCTGAGATATTGACTCAAGGATAACGCGAGCGACGTGCCTTGTCAATATGAATCACTCTCTATTTTAACCATCCCTCTTCCCCATTGCCCAGTCTGGCTGAAATCGTCTCTCCCGAATCTGATGATTCGATTACGCCAGCCTTGCAGTTGCAGCCCAAAAGAATGGTGTGGTACAGAGGAACTTCCTTAGAGGTACACCATGGCACATGACGACGAACAGGAACAGCACGAGCGAACGTTTACATTATCCGAGGCTAATCACCTCATCCCCCAGCTTAACTCCAAGCTGATATCGATCCAGCAGGCCAAGGCTGTCCTGGCTCGAACGAAGGGTGAAATTAAGAAAGCTAGCGCAAGGGCTGAATATGGCGGGGGCAGCACTGTCGGGCACCTGTACATCTCCGGCCTTCAGCAAGTCAGTACGAATCTTCAAGCGATCCAGGAGCTTGGCATCCTGGTGAAGGACCTGGACCTTGGCCTCTGTGATTTCCCCCATCTTCGTGACGGTCGAGTGGTCTATCTCTCCTGGAAGCTCGGAGAGCAAGAGGTTCGCTGGTGGCACGAAACGACCACCGGCTATAAAGATCGCTGCCCAATCGAGGATCTCGCTTGAGCTCAACACTTTCCAGTGTCTTCGAGGTATCAAGATGAAATTCGTTATTCTCGGATTCGACGGTCCAGACGGGGAGGCCAAGCGAAAAATCTATCGCCCTGCGCATCTCGCCAAGATGGAGCCCCTCGACGCGCAAGGCCGAGTTGTGCTAGCCGGTCCGCTCACGGATAAAACCGGAAGCCTGATCGTCATTGAGGCGGACTCGCTGGAAGATGCCCAGCAATTCGCCCGCGAAGACCCCTATACCGTCCATGGTGTGTTTGAACGGGTCGAAGTCCATCCATTCATTCAAGTCTTTCCGAAAGCGCGCTAGCCCTAGGCCTGCTGGCCGCGCTTCGTGCCCATACTCCCTATAGATACTTGCCCCTGCTTTGGTTGCATTGCCCCCTTCACCAATCGAGCGGTATAGTTGTCTGATGAAACTTCACCAGCAACTGTTCTGCCCCCTCATCTTCTCACTCATTCTATGGGAAGCCCCGGTAATGGGTGCCTCTACGAAAATCGTCATCGCCGATAGCCAGTACGTCATGGCTGACGGCGATACCCTGGCCGCTGCAGAAGAAAAAGTCCTCCAGCGAGCCCAGCGAAAGGCCGTGGAGGAAGCAGGCATCTATCTCGAGGCCACATTCCAGGATGTGGAAAAAGAATCTGGAGGGAAGAGCGCGCAAGCCAGCTCCTTGGAAATCCGAACAATCGCCGCAGCCATTACGGAAACAGAAATCCTCGAATCCCGACGCTCCTTCGAGCGGGATCGCCCCGTCTTCTTTGTACGCATTCGCGCCACGGTCAATATAAGCAGCCTCGCGGAGGCCATACGCCGACTTCAATCCGATCAGCAACTCGCGCAACACTCTCGCCAGCTCCAGCAGGAAAACCACCAATTACGCTCCCAATTGCAAGAGCTTCAACAGCAGCCGATCGGTGTCCGAATGTTGGCCATTGAGCCGGGCGGAAAGTCCGCCTCACAGCAACGAGCGCGCGCGCTACTGGAAACCGCGCTCCATACACACAACCTACGAGACAAAATTCAGCTCAGCACCGACGCCTCCACGCTCGATGACCGTTACGTCGATCCACTGATCGTACGAGGCCAAACCTATCTCCGGCTGGTCTCACTAGCCTTTTCTCAACAGGCTCAACCCTCGGACTATTTGGGCTATCTGGATAACGCCAGACTAGACTTTGATCGCGCAATCACACTCGACGACAAAAATGTATGGGCATGGGTTGGGAAGGGGGATACATTCACATGGTTGAAGCAATTGGACGAGGCCACCGCTGCCTACGAACAAGTTCTTGAGCTCGATCCATTTGCCGATATCGCCCGCCAGCGGCTCATCGGCGCATACACGACGCAAGCTCGCCGCCAGGCAGAGACCAAATCTTGGCAGCAGGCATTGGCCACACTGAAGAAGTTACTTAATGCCCAAACGCCTGAGAGCTGGATCCCCTATCAAAAGGAGGCCTATGCGCTTCGAAGCGAGATCTACCTTAAGCTGAATCAGCCGGAGCGGGCGATTGAAGATCTGTCCACTGTTATTCGGGTCGATCCCACCAATGCTGCAGCCATGGTCAGCAGGGCCAAACTATATCGAGAACGCCTACAGGGGCGACTCGCCAAAGATGACCTTGAGCGGGCCTGCGTCCTCGGGTCCAACCCTGCCTGCGAACAATTACCATGACACCTCACAACATATTGAACACGCACTCATTATTTACGAGGAGATAGCCAATCCATACCTACTGAAGCCATGCCGATTAGTTTGACAGGGCGAAATCCACATCTCTATAATATGCGCGCTTCAACGGGCACGATTAGCTACCTGCAGGCAAAGCCAGCAGCTCAGGACAAAAGGCCTAAGCCTCTCTCATTAGATGGCCCGAAATTTCATGACGGTGGGCCTTCTGCGAGGTTGCAGGTGGCATAGAAAAAGCTTAGAGTGAGGAAGATCCAGATCATCGAAAAACTTGTGTTTCTCGTTCCTTAACCCCTTGCCGGAGAGTAAGCTGTAATGACTCAGTATCGCGTCCTTCCAGGCCCGGAACATTTCCTTCCTCCATCGGCTGCGAGCATGGGCATTTGCTTGCCGAACCCTGGGGAAGCCCATATCAACGGTGTGATCGTCCCAGAGGAAAAGGCATACGAGGAAGCGGCGAAACAATTCCTCATGGCCAAAGTGCCGACGATCTTCCCTGGCCCCTTGGTTCTGTGGGCATGGAACGAGAAGGCTGCCAAAAAGGCAACCGCCATCCGTCACTTATACAACACGCTCAAAGAATGCGTGCAGCCAGGGCAGACGCCCATGCTCATTCCGATGCCGGACTACCGCCCTAAGTATCCCAAGATCAATCCTGAAGTTGAAATCAATCCCAACCACCCAAACCTGACCATTTGGCATAATAGAATTGATTGCTGCATGTTCGTCGGGGTCCATTGCCATCAGGCAAACTTGGCGCTCAAAATCATTCGAGGTGGCACTTCCTGTTACACGGTTGCCATGTGCGCTCAGGCCGGCCATGAAGATGCGATGTTGTCCTTCCGCGACGCATCAGTCGAAAAGATCATGAAACTGGCCGAGTGGGTGAGAAAGTTGAAAGGGACAGTCCAACCACGGCTGACATCAGCAAAGAGCGGAGCCTCAAACTAAGCCGTTTGAAGTTCTGGAGAGAGTGAAAGGAGGCTGATCCATGGCAGACACACACTCAGTCATCGGCACGAAAAATAAAAAAGGGCAGACTTTTACCGACACCTGGAAAATGATGAACGACGCGCCCCGTACGCCGTCGTTCTATACGGGCAGCGAGGTCATCAAGGAAGCGCTTCGGCGGGCCAGCTGCGACGTGATGATTGCCTACCCGATTACACCGCAGAGCGAAGCGGCCGCCTTGATTGGCGAACTCTTTGCCGAGGGGTACATCGGTGATTACTTCCGCGGTGAGAGCGAATTCGCCGTCATGTCGCAATGCGCGGGAGCGGCCTTCGGCGGGGCTCGCGTCTTTACGACGACCGCGGGCCCAGGCACGATGCGCGCGATGGAGAATTTTCCGATGTGGTCCGGCGCACGGTTGCCGATTCAAATGATCGTCACCTGCCGCGGCATCAACTCACCGCTATCGATTCAGCCGGATACACTCGAGATTGCCTACCTTCTCAATACCGGCATGCTCGTCTGGCATGCGGAAACCGCGCAAGACTTCTTCGATTGGATTCTCAAAGGCTATATGGTGTCAGAAGAGCCGGATGTCCACCTCCCCTTAGCGTTGTGCTGCGACGGATTCTTCGTCACACATACTAAGGACGTTGTGAATCTCACCCCGGCCGACATGTGTCTGCCGCCCTATGACCCCTACCGCTCGCCCGTGCCCTGCATGGACATGGAATGTCCGCCGGTCCGGATGATGCGCGATCCGTTTGTCATGAAGAGCAACTACATCAGCTACGCCACCCACGCGTCCTGGCAACAAGAAGTCTGGGCGGCAGTGGAACGGTCCAGAAAACACACGATCAAGTGGTTGAATGGGCTGATCGAGACCGAGAATACCGACGCAGAAATCCTGATCGTTGCCTCTGGCACGGCGGTATCGCAGGGTCGTGAGGCCATCCGGCTCCTCGAAGATGAAGGCATCCGTTGCGGTCTGGTCAAGGTTAAGGTCTTGCGACCGTGGCCTGGCGAAGAAATCCGTGAAGCCACGAAAAATGCCAAGCACATTATCGTCCCAGAGTTCAATGTGACCGGATGGTTGGCCAAAGAAATTAAAGCCACCATTCCCAACAGCGAACGGGTACATGCTGGCCCACGTGTCTGCGGCGGCATGACGATGCCGCCGGAAATCATCGTTTCCGAAATTAAGACCCTGCTTGGCATGCACACCGTGTCAATGGCCAGTCGCGGCTGATCGGATCGAGGCACACAAGCACTAAACGCCCTGAATAAGACGCACGTATTAAGGAGACCATCATGAGCAAGGAACGTATCAAGATTTCTGAAGACCTGTACGACATCATGCCGTCCGACTATCAAGACCTGGTCAAAAGCGCGACCTACGGCAAAGAAGACCGGGGCTGGAAGGACATCGGTAATAGCAAGGAACTGATCGAGCAGCACTCACTCTGCGCCGGCTGCCCTGAATCCATGGCCTTTCGATATATCCTGGCCTCATTGCCTAACCCCGAAGATACCGTCATGGTCGGCTCCACCGGCTGCACCAGCCTGGTGTTTCCCATGGTAGCCGTGCACAACATCCATTCCCTCTTCGGTAACCAAAACGCCATTGCCTCGGGCTTGAAGCGCGCCCTCAGTGTCCGCTTCCCTGGCCGGACGAAAGACGTAGTCGTGTTGGCCGGTGACGGCGCCACTGTCGATATCGGCCTCGACATGACCTTACAAGCCTGGTTCCGCCAAGAGAAGTTCACCACGATTTGCTTTGACAACGAACTGTACGCCAACACGGGTGGCCAGGAGAGCGGTCTGATGCAGAAGGGCTTCGTGGCCAAGATGGCCCCGGTCGGCAAACTCTTCGACAAAGTGCGCCTGCCTGAAATCGCACGTGAGTCAGGCTGCCATTACGTGGTGCAATGCACCGTCAGCAAACCGTCCCTCATTGAAAAGGTGGTCAGAAACGCGGTCATGATCTCGCGCGAAATCGGCCCAACCTACCTCCAGCTCTATACGCCTTGCATTCTCGAAATCGGGAAGAACAGCATGGAAGGGCTCCAGGAAATGCGGGACTCTGAAAAGCCGACCGAGCGGTTCGCCTACAAAGAGTACATCAGTGAGCCGGCCAAGCAACTTCTGGCAGAGATGGCCGCCAAGGACAAGGAAAAGAAGGCCGCAGCCAAGCAGCTGGCCTCTCAGGGAGCCTAATCTCGATTCTGGAGGAGAGACGACCATGATCAAGAAACGACTGAATATCCGGATGTCGGGATTGGGCGGACAGGGCGCCGTCACTGCCGCGCATGTCCTGGCCATGGCCGCCAACCGCGACGGCAAGTTTTCGATCTCTAATCCCTTCTTCGGCGCCGAGAAGCGTATGGCGCCAGCCGAGAGTTATTGCCGGATCGGCATTGAACGAATCTATGACCGTGGCGAATTGGTATTTCCTGACGTCATCCAGGTCTTTCATCCCCAGGTCATCACCATGGGGAAGAGCTACACGATGCCCTTCTACTCAGGCGTGAAGGAAGGTGGCCTCGTCGTCATCAACTCCGACCAGGAGCTACTGTCAGCCGATGACATTGAACGTCTCAAGGATCTCAATGTGAAGGTATTTTACATTGCAGGAACCGAGCTCGCGATCGAAGTGGCCGGCACTGAGCTCTCGACCAATATGTCGATGATCGGATCGGTCGCAGGCATCACTAAATGCGTCTCGATGGAATCACTGGACGGTGCGCTCCAAGAACGATTTGGAAAAAAATTCGTCGCCTCCGGTGGAACCGCCTCCCTGGACGAAGCGATCAAGAAGAAGTTCGCCAAGAAGGAAATGTTGCTGGCCAAGAACCTGGCAACCGTGCAGGCAGCCTATGTCATCGCCAGTAAATGGGCCGAAGACAATAAGTACGAGCTGCGAGTCGGCAATCCTGCTGTTGCGGCTTAACGAGAGAGAAGGAATCAGCTCGCATGTATAACGTAGCGCAAGTCATCGATGAGAAGTGCGTGGCCAAGAAGGGTTGCCGCCTGTGCATCATGTACTGTCCGGAAGCCAACTGTCTTGACCTCAATTCGAACAAGATGGTGGCCGAAGTCATGATTGACCGCTGCAAGGGCTGTGAGCTCTGCGTAGTCGTCTGCGACGCGGCCAAGCATAATGCCATCAGCATGCAGGCGGTCAGCGCCACCGGGCAATTGATGTCCAATAAAGGTGAGTCGGCAGCTCTTGGGCAAGCCTACCAAGGCTAACCGTTTTTTGTAGCGGGTCTCCCGCGCAAGACCCCATGGCGCCTGCGCTATGGGGTTTTTTGTTGGTGCCGCTCTAAGGGAGAACAGATGGAAACAGAAGATAATGTCATCGATGAGCTCATTCGAGAGATCTCAGGTCTCATTCATGAATACCCGAAAGTACTCGAACGGCGGGCAGCCGATATTCATGCCAGTGGCAAGGATCCTGATTTAGCGCAGACACTCATCAAGGCTGCCGATACCATGCGAGATAGCGGGAACCTCTACCTCACCTGGGCCATTCACTACGCATCCGTTGCGGCCGGCCGGACCGATGCGACCTCCAATGAAGATGAAACTGAGGATTTTGACGTTTAGCCAACAGCACACAATCGATCAATAGTCCTGATAGAAAAAAATCTCCCCCCAACAGAAATCTTTTGCTAGAATACGCAGCCCGATGACGGACTGTTTCGTTCCCCGGTAGCTCAGTGGTAGAGCAGCCGGCTGTTAACCGGCTGGTCGCAGGTTCGACTCCTGCCCGGGGAGCCACAATCTCAAGGCCTTCGAGACCTCTCTCGAAGGCCTTTGTCGTCTTCAGTGGGACTGATGCTATTTCCGGCTTACCGTATCCTGGCAATTCATACTGTGGAACGACTTGGACTTTCATCGATGACGGCCACCATGGAGCCTGACTGGCGAATATTCACACCGGCAGCGCTCCTCCATAATTCATATCTCATGACAGTTCTACCAGGTTACTGGTCTCGCCGAACGCTTCTTGCCGGAATACCGACTGAGTCACGACTCTTCACCACTGAGCCTCACACCAAAATACTCGGCTTCTGCCACTGGCAAACAGTCCGAACCGTTTGCCAGACCGTCGTACTCGTGCACGGACTTGAAGGCAGTAGCGAGTCGCACTATATGCATGGGATTGCCGCAAAAGCCTATCGTGCAGGCTTCAATGTCATCCGCATGAACCAACGAACATGTGGTGGAACCGAACACCTGACACCGACGCTCTACAACAGCGGCTTGAGCCAGGACTTTCGAGCCGTCGTCCATGAATTAGCGCACGTGGATGGACTCGATCGCATCTGGCTTGTCGGCTATTCGATGGGAGGAAATCTCGTCCTCAAAGCAGCCGGAGAATTCGGCTCGTCGGAAACAGCGTTGGCCGGCGCGATCGTCGTGTGCCCGAATATCGATCCAGCGCAATGTGCCAAGGCGTTGGAAGAGCCAAGAAACTGGATCTACCACTACCACTTCTTAACCAAGCTCAAATCGCGCATGAGGCGCAAAGCTGCGCTCTTTCCGGGAAAATGGAACCTCACCGGACTCGATCGCATCCGCACCATCAGCGACTTCGACGACCGTTACACCGCCCAAGACGGAGGGTATGCGAGTGGCGCTGACTACTATAATCTGGCCGGCTCACGGCATGTATTAGGAAAGATCACCGTGCCAACCATCATCGTCACGGCACAAGACGATCCGTTCATTCCCTACTCGATGTTTTCGCTCCCTTCTATCCATCAGAACCCGCGCATTCAACTGTCTGCACCCTACTATGGCGGCCATTGCGGATTCGTTCAGCAATACCGGCAGGATGAAGACCGATTCTGGGTAGAAAATAGAATTGTCGAATCGATAGGACTGTCCGGAGCAGGAGCTGCCAGGCCGCCTCGGCAAACGAGGTAGCCGGCATGAAGAAGGGACGCTAGACGACTTGCTTGCTCAGTCGGCGGGACTCCACCTCCGCGACCTGATGTGCGCACTTTCTGACCCACGTCACAATAAACCAGGCACTGGTCGCCATAATGCCGGCGATAAATATCCAGTTATAGATCCCTTTTCCTGACTTGCTGAGAAACGGATCACAGACGTAGAGCAACACACCATAGGCAATCGACACGATTGCGAGAGTCGTCACCGGTAAAATTAAGGCCCGGTATGGTATGAGCCACGTCCACTCATCCGGTGGCTCTGCGGTCAATTGACTGGCCCCGAGCCAGGCAATCACCAGCACACTGCCATACCCGACAAATTGCACCAGATCTGAGGCACGCAGTTTCCCCACGGTGGTCTCATGAAACAGCGGGATATGCCCCAGGATCACAGCGAACAAAAACGTCAGCGCCATCGCCACTCCGTATTCCATCATCCACTTGCATGCCTTCATTGTGCCCTCCCTCAATCGCTCCCCTGTCATCCGCCTAGCGGATGTACGTCATAGAGAAGCATAGCACCTCGACAACTTATCCCTGTATTCAATCTGTTTGTGACGAACAGGAGAAGACGCGCAGTCCCAATCAGACTACACCGATTGCAGATGCGTCCGTACTTCCTGCACGTAGGTTTTGAAGGGGTCCGGCATGGGAAAGGGTGCCTGCCCACGTAATTGGAAGATCGACCAGTTGATCACATAGGATGGGGAAAATCGCTCTTCAGGCCTGGAATCGGCCGGCTCATCTGGCGATCCACTAGCCAGCAAATGCCGAACGAGTTCGCCGCGTCCAAAGGCTCTGGTATTGCGGGGTGGATGGTCCATGGCCAAGGCAATCGCCTTGTCGGTGGTGAGTCGCGGAACACGACCTTCCTCCATAAGGCCAAAGTAGAGTCCCTTGCCTTGATGGAGATTGTGATACTCCAGATCGAGGCTCTTCAACGCCGGGTCTGCCCAGGTCAACTGCTCCGCCTCCCGAAAGGTTTCAAGCAGCCATAACTTCGAGGCCCAATCGACCCGGCCGACTAGCTTGGTGTAATCCCCGCGGAGGTCCTGCAAGACCGCTTCCCATTGATCGAGCACCCAATCGGTTTCGCCTTCCTGCCCACGATAGTGGGCTTGCGCCGCTGCGAGAAAGGCCTCTTGAATGTCGATGGCGGAAATTGACTTCCCCGATTGCAGCCGCACAATCCATTGCCGGTCCTGATCCTGTGACAATTCCTGCATGGTTTCAACCGGCTCATGGAGCTCCAGGTCGATCGGCGCATGGCCCTCTTCGATCAGTTGAAGCACCAGCCCTGTCGTCCCCAACTTCAAGGCCGTCGCCACCTCCGCCATATTGGAATCGCCGAGGAGGAGATGAATACGACGATATTGATTCGGGTCGGCAAGCGGTTCATCTCTCGTATTCACGATGGCACGATTCTGCTGCACCCATTCGAAGAAATCGTTCACGATGTAATCGGCGCGCTGAGAAATCTGAAACGGCATGGCAGGATGCTGCCCATGGCGCTGATTCGCTCCCCGCGGCACGATGAGCCGGTCCATCTGAATCCACGCGTCCTGTGGGCCAGCAGTCCCGACACGCCCGGCTCCCGTAAAAATCTGTCTGGTGACGAGGAAGGTGACCAGGGGCCCAAGGCCACGCCTGGTAAAGGGGAAACGTCTCGACACGAGATAGTTCTCGTGCGATCCGAAGGTCGCATCGGTTTCATGATCCACATTGTTTTTGATCAACGACACCTGATCGGCCAGACCGAGGTCCTCAACGGCATCCTGCAGCAACTGATCGCCTGCGCGATCGGCAGCCACGACATCGCTGAGCGACTCACATTCCGGCGAGGCCCATTCCAGATGTCCCATGTCGAGATACATACGCCCGGCGTTGGTGAGAAACCCTCCGTTACCGGGCGGTTCATCGTGCCCACGATGATGCAGATCCAGCACCCCGCGCCGCTGGACGTGAAACAGATGGTCGCGAATCTTGTGGGCAAACCAGGTAGGCGTGTGATCGGGCTGCTCTTGGTTCACCAAGAGTCCGTATTCGGTTTCAAGTCCGAAAATACGGTTCAACATCTTAGTTCGCCACGACGGATTGAAACGACTTCGGAAGGAGTTGTGCCAGATCGGACGGCTTCAGCGACCGATACTTGGACGTACCAGGGGCCTGGCGCTCAAGAACGGCACATTCAAGAGTCCGTCCTCCGGCAATACCACGCACATGTGCCATTAGCACCTCGGCACTGGGGACCGGAGCGGTCACTGCACTAGCTTTGCCGACAGATGGATCGGACTCAGCCTGTTGATCCGTCTCTTCCTGTTGATGCGCGAGGGAGCCGATAGCCCAAACACGCAAGGCCAGATCCACGGCCTGCTCCAACGACAGAGTCGCAGGCATCTGCTCCTTGAGATAGGACAGCATCTTCGTCTGAGCAGCCGGGGTAGCAGCCAAGACCGCACAACCAGTCGTTTCCTCAAACGTGCCATCATAATTGATCGTCAAAAGGACATCCTTCTCCGGCCTCACTCCCAACTCAGCCACGAGAATACGCACGATGAACGGCGCCTTATACACTTCTTCGAAGGCCTGCTTAATGATGGGAGCAATGCCGTATTTCACCAACCTCGATCCCGTGACATCAGACGGCGAACGGTTAAATCCTTCGACATGCGCCATTTCCAGCAAACTGAAACGGAGCTTCTCCAAATCCGTAGGATGCCCCATCCCGCCCAATGCCAGCCGGTCGTAGATCTCATAGAGCTTGGGTGTCCCTTTACTCACCGTCGTCAGAAGAATGCCTCCTTCATAGATCAACGCGACAACCGGACTCCCCTGCTTAAACTGTTCGTCGAGATACTGACGTCGATTGCCGACGGCTTCGACCCAGCGATAAGGCTCTTCATACATAACGCACCACCTGTGATTCATAGAGGGGTTTCAAGGTCGCGTCCGGCACCGTCTGCACGCCGGCCCCGGTAATCAACTTGATCACAGGATAGAGACTCGCCTCCCGGTTGACACCGCCGGTCGCCGAGTCGAACTCTGCCGCGCTCGTGAGCAGACGTAGGGCCTGCACCATAGCCTGCTCTTCAGGGAGCCGGTTGAGGGGCTGATCGCCCCAGGTATTCAGATAGTGCAAAATGCCTCGGATCGTCGGAGAACCGGAGCCGGATACCGCATACTCCACGCCTTCAAACTCCGCCCCCAGGATATCGTAGAAATAGATCTTGGCCGAGCCCTGCTCCAGATCGTAGCCGGCAAATACCGGAACCACCGCGCCTGTCCCGGCTAAGGCCGCCGGCACATTGTCCTTCAAGAGCTTGGATACAGCGCGCAGCTTGCCATCGAAACTCAACTCCTGCAGCTGCGTTCTCCGATAATATTTGAAGGAGTGCTCCAAGACCCGCACCATTTCATAGGCGGTCGCCGGCACACCGGCAATCGCCATCACACTGTGCCGGTCGATCTCCAGCACCTTATCCGTACGGTCGTACATCACCATATTGCCGGCGGTTGCACGACGATCGCCGGCGACCAGAACGCCATCACGATACTTAAACGCCAAAATCGTCGTGGCATTCGTCAGCGCATGACCGGTCCCTACCGATGCCGGTACGCCCAGCGTGTAGCCCTGTTCCTTCAACAGCTGAAGAAAATCCCCTTGCATCCCCATCTCGTCCCCTTAGTTCCGAGTAAAAAGTGCTGCGTGCTGAGTTAGCTTCAAGTCCTGAGTCCTTCTGAGCACCCAGCACTCAGGACTCAGCACTTCTTCCCTTACTGCCCTGTTCTCTGCCGATACCGCTCAGCCTGCTTCGGATCGACCTTGCGCATGCGCTTGAGCAGATTATCCTTGTCCGGAGACCCGGTCTCCGGCCGTTTCGGCCCGCCACCCTCTTCGGACGGACTCGGCGCCTTCGGCATCGGGC
>JANYAJ010000400.1 GCA_025361385.1 Nitrospira sp. | reverse complement strand
TAGAGTGCGGGGTTGGCCAGTTCGAGGTCTCGTGCTTTGATCTTCGTCTCACAGTCGGCGATCTCGGCTTCGGCCCGCACGAGCTGCTTCTCCAGGCGGGCTTGAGCCTTGCTCAAATCACGGCGATCTCCGGATGAGGACTTGGCCGGGGCTTGCGACGCCATGGCTCTGGTCGGCCCAACGGTCTTTCCGCGATCCACTCCCTTCAGGTCGTCACTCGATTCCTTGATGGAATCGAGTTCCTGCGCTTTCTTCCATAAATAATATTCATAGTCACCGGTGAAGCTGCGGGCCTTGCCCTCTTCGATTTCAATGACGCGCGTGCAGACTCTGGTGAGAAAGGTGGGGTCGTGGGAAATGAAAATGATCGTACCGGGGAATTCCGAGAGTGCATCGGTCAGCATATCGACCGACGCCGGATCGAGATGGTTGGTCGGTTCGTCGAGCAGCAACGTATTCGCTGGTTCGACCAACATCCGTGCGAGCGCGACGCGATTACGTTCCCCTCCGCTCAGTGCCTTGACGGGTTTCTTTTGATCGTCACCGGTGAAGAGAAAGGCGCCGGCAATTCCGCGGAGGAAGTTCGTTTCAGCCTGGTTGGACACTTCGGTGAGAGATTCCAGGATAGTATGTTCCGGGTTCAGCGTCTCGGCCTGATGTTGAGCAAAATAGTGCAGCGTGACACCATGACCGACTGTTCGCTTGCCTTTGTCCGGCTCCAGCGCGCCTGCCAGCATCTTGAGTAATGTGCTTTTTCCGGCCCCGTTTTCTCCCACCAGCGCCACTCGCTGGCCCCGTTCGATCGAGCACTCGACTTTCTCGTAGACCACTTTTTCTCCATAACGCTTGGACGCGCCCTGGAGTTCGAGCACTTGCCTGCCGCTCGCTGGGGGAACGGGAAATTTGAACTTCACCCGCTTGGGATCGCGCTTCACCTCAATCATCTTGACCTTATCAAGCTGCTTGATGCGCGATTGGACCTGGCTGGCTTTGTTCGCCTGGTAGCGGAATCGATCCACAAAGGTTTGGACTCGTGCGACCTCTTTGGCCTGGCGTCCCGCGGCGGCCTCTTGCTGCGCGTCCCGCTCGGCGCGGATCTTTTGGAACGAGGTATAGTTGCCGCGATATTCTTCGATCTTATGGTGCCGGAGATCCCAGATGTGGGTGACGACACGATCGAGAAATGCCGTATCGTGGCTGATGAGCAACAGCGTCATCTCCGACTCCAGAAGGAATTGCTCGAACCAGCGTTGTGTCGGTTTGTCCAAGTGGTTGGTCGGCTCGTCGAGCATGAGGACGTCTGGCTTGGTCAGCAGCAGATGCGCCAAGGCCACACGCATGCGATAGCCGCCGGACAACTTTTCGACTTCACGGGTGAAGTCGATCTCGGAAAATCCAAGTCCCATGAGGATGCGTTCGGCCTCATGCTCTGGATAGAGATCGCGATGCGTGGCGTCCAGGACGTTCTTGCCCGTGATGGTTTCAAGTTCCTGAGGGAGGTACCCAATGCGGAGTCGAGGCCGCTTCCGGATGGTGCCTTTGTCCGGCGATTCCTCTTCGAGGATCATGCGGAAGAGCGTGGTTTTGCCGGCGCCATTGGGTCCCACCAGGCCGACCCGCGAACCGGGGCGGAGATGTGCCGTAGCACCTTCAAGCAGAACCCTCGTGGAATATTGTTTATAGACTGACTCGATTTGGAGCATGAGACGTTTTGTGAACCAGGCGGATTGCGCTTACCGGAAGGAACCGATGGTCATTCGGTGATTAGGTGTGGATGTCGAGGTTCGCAGAACCTACGTGATTATTTTGGTGAAGCTGGCCGGGATTGAACCGGCGACCTCGTGAATGCCATTCACGCGCGCTCCCAACTGCGCTACAGCCCCACGTCGATTGGCTTGGAAATAGGCGAAAATCCTTGCGAAACAGCGGTGATGCTAACACGGCATTCCCTCGGCAGTCAAGAAAATGGGAATGGGTCGGCTCTCCCGCCTTCGTGCCAACGGAACCGCGCAGGACAAAACGGACCGGTGATGCTCCATCACGGTTCTTGACAAACGATAGAGGCATCCCTACCATGGCCTCTCGGCTCTGGCTTTCGGTCTGGCCAGAGCTCTTTTTTTGGGAGCATTCCAGGCGATGGGAAATCTCGTAGTCATCGGGGCGCAGTGGGGCGACGAAGGCAAGGGCAAGATTGTGGATATCTTGGCCCGCGACGTCGATGCGGTGGTGCGCTATCAGGGTGGGTCCAACGCGGGGCACACCGTGATCAATGACCAGGGCACCTTCGTGTTTCACCTCATCCCCTCCGGCATTCTCTATCGCGGAACGCTCTGCGTCATCGGGAATGGCGTCGTCGTGGACCCGGCTTCCTTGATCGAGGAGATGGACCATCTCCAGACTCAAGGCGTGAAGATCGGAAAGAACTTTGTCGTCAGCCAGCGCGCCCATCTCATTCTTCCTTACCACAAGGCCATCGACAAAGCGGCCGAACAGTCGAAGGGCTCTCGAAGAATTGGCACGACGGGGCGCGGGATCGGCCCTTCCTATGCCGATAAGATTTCGCGGAT
>JANYAJ010000101.1 GCA_025361385.1 Nitrospira sp. | reverse complement strand
GAAGTCGAGTCGAATTGGGATCGCGTGAAGCGATTGGCCTTGGAAGTCGGGCAGCAGCCCTCGGCGACGGCGCTCGAGAAGGTGGCGAAGGATGCGGGTTTCACCGGTCCGCTCGTGAAGAAGATGGCCGATTTTGCCGGCAAGATGTTTGCCTGTTTCGATAGTGAAGATGCGCAGTATTTGGAAGTGAATCCCGTCGTGCTGCGCGAACAAGATCGTGAACTCATCGCGTTGGATGCGGTCACGCTGCTTGATGGCGACGCCAAGTTCCGGCATCCCGATTGGAACTTTGCCTTTGCCGCAGAATTCGGCCGTGCTTATTCCAAACACGAAATTGAGGTTATGGCGGTCGACTCCAAGATCAAGGGGTCAGTCAAATTTATCGAGATTCCTGGCGGCGATACCGCGATGCTCCCAGCAGGCGGTGGCGCCAGCGTCTATTATTCCGATGCGGTCGTCGCGCGCGGTGGCAAGCTCGCCAATTACGCCGAATACTCAGGCGATCCACCAGACTGGGCGGTTGAAGTGTTGACGGATAAGGTCTGCTCGCTGCCCGGGATCAAGAACATCATCGTCGGCGGGGCGATTGCCAATTTCACCGACGTGGTGAAGACATTCGGCGGCATCATCAACGGATTCCGCAAGGCAAAGTCGGAAGGGAAGCTCAAGGGCGTCAAGATCTGGGTGCGTCGTGGTGGCCCGCGAGAGAAGGAAGGGCTCGATGCGATGCGCGCGCTCAAGGACGAAGGATTCGATATCAACGTCTTCGACCGCAACACGCCGCTCACTGACATCGTTGATAAGGCACTTCAAAACAAGTGATCAGTGGTCAGTGATGCGTGATCGCGTGAATTGACGGCCCATAACGCGTCACACATCACCCATCACGGTTTTCTAAAGAAGGGGAGATCCCGATGAGTATCCTGGCAAATAAAGATACCTATGTGGTCATTCAGGGCGGCGTTGCAGGCGTCAACGCTGCGCGTCGGATGGCCGAGTTTTGTTACCTGATCAAACGCTCACTGAACGTGCTGGCCTTTGTCTATCCGCCTGACGCCGGCAAGACACATGATATCCCTTACGGCAGCGGTCTGGTGACCGTCCCCATCTATAAGACTGTCGCGGAAGCCACCAAGAACCATTCCCAGATCAACACCAGTCTTGTGTACATCGGCGCGGATCGTGCGCTGAAGGGTGGGATGGAAGCCTTGGACGACTCGCACATCAAGGTGGTCTCCATGATCACCGAGGGTGTGCCTGAAAAGGATGCCAAGATTCTGGGCCGTCATGCGACCAAGCTTGGGAAGGTCTTCAATGGCCCTTCGTCGATCGGCATTGTCTCAGCTGGCTCCTGTCGCCTCGGCGTGATCGGCGGCGCCTTCGACAACCTGGTGCTGTCGAAGCTCTACCGCGAAGGCTCTTTTGGCGTCATCACCAAGTCGGGCGGTCTTTCCAACGAAATTATCTGGATCTGCTCGCAGTTTGCTGACGGGATCACGACAGCCATCGGAATCGGCGGCGATGCCTATCCGGGAACCGACTATGTGAGTTATCTCGAAATGTTCGAGAACGATCCCCAAACGAAGGCGGTCATCATCGTCGGTGAGATGGGTGGCGATCTTGAAGAGCGGGCCGCCGAGTGGTACGGGGCCAAGAAGCGACGCGTCAAGTTGATGGCCGTGGTCTCCGGATTCTGCCAGGAAAGCCTGCCGAAGGGGATGAAGTTCGGTCACGCTGGCGCGAAAGAAGGCTTGAAGGGCGAAGGGTCGGCCCGTGCCAAATCCGATGCCTTGAAAAATGCCGGTGCGATTGTCCCGGCGACGTTCGGAGCCTTGGGCCCGGCGATCAAGGAGGCCTATCACGAGATGTTGAAGTCCGGTCAGGTGAAGGAACCGGTCGAGCCGGCTTCACTGCCGAAATTGCCCAAGAGCATTGAAGCGGCCATGAAGGCCGATGAGGTCATGGTTGCCCCGCTGATCCGTACCACGATCAGCGATGACCGTGGCGACGAGCCCTGCTACGACGGGTATCCGGCCTCCGAGCTCATCAATAAAGGCTACGAAATCCCCCATGTCGTGGGACTGCTGTGGGATAAGCGGCTGATTTCCAAACAAGAAGCTGAAATCATCAAGCGCATCATGATGCTCTCTGCCGATCATGGTCCCTGCGTCAGCGGGGCACTGGGAACGATCATTGCGGCCTGTGCAGGGATCGGCCTGTCCCAGTCTGTTGCAGCAGGATTGATCGTGATCGGCCCTCGTTTCGGCGGTGCCGTGACCGATGCCGGACGCTACTTCAAACATGCGGTCGACAACAAGATGTCCGTCGACGAGTTCCTCAGCTATATGAAGAAGAACGTCGGGCCGGTACCGGGGATCGGCCATCGAGTCAAGAGCCTGCGCAATCCGGACAAGCGAGTGAAGGAGCTGGTCGGATACGTCAAGAGTTTGAACATGAAGACGCCGTGCCTCGATTTTGCGCTCGAAGTGGAAAAGATCACCTCGGCAAAGAAGGACAACCTGATTCTGAACGTGGACGGAACGATGGCGGCGGTGCTCGTCGATATCGGGTTCCCGGTTGACAGCTTGAACGGTTTCTTCATTCTCT
>JANYAJ010000273.1 GCA_025361385.1 Nitrospira sp. | reverse complement strand
CCAGCTTTTGCACTGTGTCATAGTTGATGGTTTCGGTCTCGCGGTCCACTCCATAGGAAAATGCGCGAAATAGGATTCCTGAAAAATTGACCTTGCTACCATGGGTGAGGTGACCGCCTTGCGCGAGGTCCATTCCCAGGATGGTGTCGCCGGCCTTCAGCACGGACAGATAAGCTGCCATATTGGCCTGCGACCCTGAGTGGGGTTGCACGTTCACGTGCTCGGCGCCGAAAATCTGTTTACAACGATCAATGGCGAGAGATTCGACGGTGTCCACGTGCTGACAGCCGCCGTAGTACCGTTTACCCGGGTACCCTTCGGCGTACTTATTCGTCATGAGGGAGCCCTGAGCGGCCAGGACCGCGGGGCTGGCGAAATTCTCCGAGGCAATCAGAAGCAGCTTATTACGCTGACGCTCTTCCTCGGCGGCAATCGCGGCATAGACATCCGGGTCTGTGGCTTTGAGTGCGTCTAAGGAACCAACCGCATCGCTCATGACGACGTATTCCCTCTTAGGCCTCGGCAGGGGCCGCTTCAGCTTCCTGTTTTTTCACGACGTGAATGACCACCGTTGCGGTCACGTCTCGCGGGAGTTTGATCGGCACGGTGAAGGTGCCGAGTTCTTTGATCGGCTGCTCCAGCTGGATCTTGCGCCGATCCACCACAAATCCTTTTTCAGCCAATCCTTCTGCAATGTCTTTGACCGTGACCGATCCGAACATCTTGTCGTCCTTGCCGACCTTGGTCTCCACCGTAAGGGACACGGCTGAGATGCTCTTGGCATGGGTTTCGATCTCGACTTTTTCTTTCTTTGCCCGCTCAGCCGCCACGCGCTTGATATGCTCAAACGCTTTGATGCTGCGGCTGTCGGCGAGTACTGCCTTTTTGCGCGGAAGTAGAAAATTCCGTGCATATCCGTCTTTGACATCGAGGAGATCGCCGAGGTGGCCGACCCCTTCCATCGTTTCTTGTAGAATGACTTTCATGCCCCTAACTCCTTCTGTTGGAAAGGGAGTGAGCATACTGGGGGGGGCGAAAAAAGTCAATTATCAATATGGCCTGAGAGGGAGGGAACACCAGGAGAATACTAGGCGTTTCTCAGACTGCTTCCTGCCAAATATGCTGATGGGGTAGAACCTCGTATTCTTGGCCCCTGTACTCTCGTAGTGTGGGATAGCTCTCCAGACATTCCGTTGACAACCAGGGAACCCAATGTTAACGTCCGCGCCCATCATGTTGAATTTGCGACCGGTGCTCCTATTTTTGGCCATTCTCATCAGTCAGGGCCTGCTCACGGCACCTCTTGTCCTTGCTGTTCCGACGACTGAACCTCTCAATATCGTAGTGACTATTCCCGTTTTGAAGGACCTGACTGAACAAGTTGGTGGCCCCTATGTCCGCGTGACATCCCTTCTGAGCGGCTATGAGAATGAACATACCTATTCCCCTAAACCGAGCGATCTTGTTGCCGTTCGGAAGGCTCGGGTGCTGTTCGAAGTGGGTATTGGCCTCGAAGTCTGGGTCTCCTCATTGGTCAAGAATGCCGGCAGCTCCTCGCTCCGCGTCGTCACCACGTCCAAAGGCATCGCATTGCTCCGCGACGAATCAGGCCACGAAGGAGCGAGTCATGTTGGCGGAGAAGACGAGCAGGGAAATCCTCATGTATGGATGGATCCTGAGAATGCGATGACCATGATGCGTCATATTACGGAAGCGCTTATTCAGGCAGATCCCGCGCATGCGACGGAGTTTCGGTCTAATCAGGCCTCGTATCTTCGGCAACTGGACCAATTACGGACGAAGTTGAGTGAGCGGATCGCACACCTGGCCGATCGTCGATTTGTCGCGCATCATCCGGCCTGGCCGTACTTCGCGCGGCGGTTTGGCTTTGACGTTGCTGCCACGATTCAAATGCAATCCGGCTCAGAACCCTCAGCTCTTCAGCTTCAGACTCTGATCGGCAAGATCAAGAAAGACCGGATCAAAGTCATCGTGTCGGAGATTCAGCTCAGTCAAAAGCTCCCAGACCTATTGGCAAAAGAAACGAAGACCAAAGTCATTGTGTTGACTACGTTACCGGGAGGCCTCCCCGGGACCGAGACCTACCTCGACATGCTCCGCTATAATGTGCTCCAATTGGTCAACGCTCTAGAGTCTCTGTAACGGCTCGACGGGCCATCTTTTTGCGCCGGAAGGAGCGCCTGGTTCCGTGTCAGACTCCCTGGAGCCTATCATTCGGTTTGACCATGCTTCGTTTGGATTTCCCGGCGTCATCGCGCTCAAGGATATCTCGCTTTCGATCAATGCGGGCGAGTTCGTCGGTGTCATTGGCCCTAACGGATCCGGGAAAACGACACTCTGCCGCGCCATTTTAGGCCTCATGGCTCCCGTTGAGGGCCATCTCCATATCTTCGATTGTGCCTGTGACGCATTACGTTGCCATCATAGGGCCAAGATCGGTTACCTTCCGCAAAAAGGCGCCGTCGATCGCAACTTCCCGGTGACGGTTCTTGAAACGGTCATGATGGGTCGATATGGAGCCTTGGGCCTCTTTACGCGCCCAGGGTCGAAAGATCGAGCGATCGCCATGGAGGCACTTTCCCATGTTGAGATGGATGAACATAAAGACACGGCTCTAGGCCATCTATCCGGCGGTCAGCAGCAACGGGTCTTTATTGCGCGGGCGTTAGCTCAGCAGCCCAAAGTCCTCCTGCTCGACGAACCGACGACCGGGCTGGATATGACTGCTCAGCATAATGTGATTGAACTCGTCGAACATCTGCACGATGAGCTGAGGCTGACTATTGTGCTGATCACTCATGACATCAATATGATTCGTTCCCGGGTGGACCGGCTCGTCCTCCTTAAGACACGCCTGTATGCCGCTGGGCCGCCGGTTGATGTCCTGAAGCCTGAGATCCTTAGCCAGGTCTACGGCAAGGACCTGGTGATTACAGACAAAGATCTCATCATCGTCGAGGACTATCACCATCATCATTGACCAGGCGGCATCATGATTGAGCTCTTCACGTACGACTTCATGCAACGGTCTCTGCTCGCCGCCGCGATGGTAGGAGGGCTCTGCTCGGTCGTCGGCGTGTTCGTCGTCCTACGAGGGCTCGCGTTTGTTGGGGCAGGGACGGCGCATGCGGCTTTTGCCGGTGTGGCGCTGGGGTATCTTATGGGCTGGCCGCCGCTGGTGCTGGCGATTCTTTTTGGTCTTGCCACGGTCTGGATCACGGGCTGGGTTGAAGAAAAAGGCCGGATGAAGCTGGACGTCTCGATCGGCATTCTCTATACCACGACAATGGCCTTAGCGATTCTCTTCATTGGCTTGATGAAAACCTATAATGCGGAAGTGTATGGCTATCTCTTCGGGAGCGTACTCTCGGTCACCAGCGAAGAGCTGCGCATCATCGGCGGATTGAGTGTTCTTGTGCTCGGCCTCATCGTGCTGTTCTCGAAGGAGCTGTATTTTATTGCCTTCGATCAAGAAATGGCCGAAGCCTCTGGCGTTCCAGCGAGACGGATATTTTTTCTTCTGCTCACCCTGGTCGCCCTGACCGTCGTCGTCTCGCTGAAAACGGTCGGTGCCATTCTGGTCTTTGCCATGATCCTGATTCCTGCCTCAACGGCCTATCAACTGACCTCCAGTCTCAGGACACTCACTCTCTATTCCATCGTGATCGGTGTCA
>JANYAJ010000265.1 GCA_025361385.1 Nitrospira sp. | reverse complement strand
TAAACGGGCGTGGACTCAATGCACATTTCAACTGCAGGAATGATGAACTGCGAGGGCTGAATTCGAGGGGATGGTATCACAACGGTGTAAAAACTAGAAGATTGCCACCGGCTTTGGCTATAGCAGAAGCGATGGGGGGATCTCTGCGGAGGGCTTAGAACATCGAGAGGAGAAACCGAAGGGCTAGCCCTGCCGCCGATAAATCGTCATATCGGGGCAGGGCTAAAAGAAGTTATGGCTAGCTCTTTACGATACTGGGCGTCAAGAAGATGAGCAGTTCTTGTTTCGCCACAGACTCGGTCTTTTGCTTGAAGAGCCATCCCAGCAAAGGCACACGTGAGAGATAGGGAATTCCAGATACATTGTTGTTCTGCGAATCGATAAACACTCCGCCAATCACCATAGTTTCGCCATCGCGAATAGTAACCTGGGTATTGGCTTCCCGGCGATCGATACTCGGACCAGCAGGATTGCTCCTGGCGCCCACGGCATTTCTTGTTGCGCGAACTTTCAACTGAATGGTCTTGCCGACCTCCTTCGGATCTCGCGAAGTAATCTGGGGAGTCACGTTCAGCTCCAAGTTTGCATCCACAAACGTAGTCTGAGTCCCCTGGAGGGAGGTCGTCTGGAACGGGATCGATTCTCCCTGTGAGATCTTCGCTTCCCGTTTGTCCAAGGTCGTGACCTTCGGCGCAGCAATGACTTTGCTCAAACCGAGCAACTCGCCTGCCGACAATCGCATGTCCAACTTCGCTCCATCTGTTCTCCCAATCGTGAACCCAATACCTGGAGTTGACACCAACCCGCCGACTGTCGCAGGAAGATTTACCAGAAAGTCAGATATTTGATTCCCAAATGGTCCGACATTACCCGTCTTGAAATTCGCTACCCCCCCTCCCCCAAGGTTATTCACATTCTGCACGCCCCATTGAACACCCAGCGAACGGGAATAGGTCGTATCAGCCTGCACGATCCTAGCTTCAATTTGGACCTGCGGCACTTGGAGATCGAGACCATCAACCAATTGCTTCATCACCGCAATCTTGCTTTCCGTATCCCGAACGATTAGAGCATTTGTCCCCTGGCTGACTTGCATGAGCCCTCTCGGGCTTAAATACTGCCGAAGCGACGTCAGCAACTCCTGCGCCTGCAGGTTTCTCACATAAAATACCCGATCGACTAGGTCTTCGGCTTTCATCTTAGCGTCCTTCGCCTGCGTCTCTTCATTCTGCTGTTTGGCAATATTCGCAAGTGAGTCGATCCACAAGATATTGCCTTGCCGGATCTTGCCTAACCCATTCATCTTTAAAATCATATCGAGCGCCTGATCCCATGGCACGCTCACAAGCTTCATCGTCACCTTACTCTTGACCCCTTCGCCAACGACCATGTTAAAACCGCTCACTTCGGCAATAAGGCGCAGGACATTACTAATGTCCGCCTGCTGAAAATCCAGCGAAATACGCCGGCCGACATATCGCGTCTCCCCAACAACTAAATCTTCCTTTGGCGTATTTTTCTCACTGCCATCTGCGTCAGACGTCATTTGAACGGGCCGCACATTAAACTTCAGCGAAGACCGCCGAACAGTGGGTATCGCACGCTGAGCTACGCGAGAAGTCATGCCTACTTGGAGCGGTTGCCTTGCCAGCCTCTCCAGCTGGATCATTTCGGCTATCGGGTCACGAGGAGACTGAGCAACGACATGGCTTTCTACCGCGGCATCATGTCGGAGCGTGACGATGAGATTCGCCCCTTGCGGCTCAACCGAATAATCTGCCTGACCGGCAAGATCCAATACCACTCTCACTTTATCGGCATGATACCCCAGGCGCACTTGCCTCAAAAACTGGTGATTCACCAACAAGACCGGCTGACGTATGGCTGATGCAACATGTGAAATGTCGATGATGAGACGCCGCTCGTCGAGACGCGTCACCTCATGTGCCAACCTACCGTCACCCAAGATGACAACACGAATATCGTGAGTCCCGCGTTGAATGTCGATGCGGGTCAGGGTCTGCGCCGGTTCGCCCTCAATACTCGAGGGTAGGTGTGAGTCGACGACAGGCCAGTCGGTCGACGACCCCATTGATGGCACCGCCATAGGAATACTGAGCGCTCCCACTGCCGAGAGCACACGGACAAATGAAGTAGTGGTCATAGTCAGCTTAGGTGTCATTCTGCGCCCTCTTTCGGGTGAAGGAGCTTGACATACTCCCGCTCCTGTTTACTCCCATACACATCTGTAAATCTTTCTTGCACCACAATGCCCTTCTCCGTCACAGCACTGACTACGCCATTGTTGGGACCGATACGCGTTCCTCGACGCACCGTATATCCATTTCCATCCGGCGTCTGTATCATCGCCGTATACCCGTAGGCCCCCCAAACCACCGCGATCAGATTCATCTCAGTAAGCCCAACCCGCTGGAGCGGCGGTAAGGTGGGGTCAATCGATCCGAGTCCCAACTGTTGCAGAACTGGTGCGAACGGATCTCGCCGCCCTGAGGGATCATACGAATGTGCCCCTGCCGGCTCCAACAATGAATTAGGCATACCAGGTTGAGCATTCCCCTCAATGGCTGCCGCAGCCACGGATGGAAACGGTGCGTGCCTCGAAACATCACTGAGAGAGGGAACTTTCAGAGCATCCTGCCGCATCGGGCTGATTTGTCTGGCATGAGAACTCATACCTGTCTCCGCAAACACCAGTCCAACTGAAATAAGCAGGCCGACACATCCCATGAGCGTTAATCCTGTTGTCTTCATGATCGACCGCCCGTGTTCACAGATGGCATTCATCGCGCATTGCCCCATACACATCAAAACTCTATCCCCTATTTCTTCGGAGGAGTCGCCGGAATCACTGCAGACGGCTTGGCTTCCTGTGGTGCCGCATAGGCGACCAGATCAAATACGGTCTGTGTGACAACCCGCCCCTTCTCAAACTTAGGGGCTCCCATTTTGAGGCCGGACACGGTCACAATTCGTGGCAGTGCATTGATACGATCGAAAAATAAAGCGGCCGTATGGTACCCGCCGGAGACCTCTACGTTCACGGGCATTCGCACAAAGAGATTCGAAGCGTCTTCGGTCCTGGCACTTGGCTTCCATAATTTGATATCGAGGCCAAGCCGGACTCCCAAATCTGATACTTGCTTCAGCAACATTACCGCCTCCTCTTCAGGCGGCAGTCGCTCCTTCTTCTTCGCGAGCTCGATCTCTAGTTGTTTGCTCGCAGCAATGAGTTCATCAAGGTGCTTGACCTTAATCGTCAACGTTTGAATCTCACCATCGAGTGTGCCAATCGCGCCTTGAAGCCCTGCGATTTCAGTCGATTTTGGCTCCGCCACATAATAATAAAATCCAACGGTGATCCCCGCAAGAACCATCAAAAGCAGCCCCGCCTTCTGAATCAATGGAATTGACCGCAATACCTCGAGATTAATAGACGGCAGGTTCATAGATTTTAACCTTTAAGCCGGAACCCCAGTTTGAACTGATAAATATTGAGTTGGCTCTCCACCGCAGCGCGGCTTTCCTGAAGATTGATATTGGCAAAGTAGTCGGTGCGGCGAAGATTATTCACAAACTCCACCACATCGTCATTGGTCGCCGCACG
>JANYAJ010000264.1 GCA_025361385.1 Nitrospira sp. | reverse complement strand
GCCTGATATTCGACGGAGAGGCCGATGGGAATATACCAACTCGTGTCATTGCGGTCGATACGCCCGGGGCCGGTTCCGCGGTCCAGGTCTGCGTGGATCAATCCGATGCCCGTGAAGGGGACCAGATTGATGCCGTTCTTGAGGCGAAAGTGATAACGCGCGACTCCTGCAAAGGAGATCTGGAAGAGATCTCCCATTGGGGTGATCTGCATCATCGGTCCGACGGAAAAGTTTCGATCGATGTAGTAGTCACCACTAAATGCCATGGTGAATACTGTGCCATTGACCGTTCCGGACGTGAGCCCCAGGTCGCTGCCGAACCCCCAACGGTTGTCGTCAGCTTGGGCCTGCGGTGCGTCTACGGCGATCCCCATCACCAACCGAGCCAACAGGCTTGCAGCACAGGTTGTTCGTAACGATATGGCGGCGATCCGTGAAATCATGACGGCGGACTGTAGCATAGAGGGTAGGCTTGGACAAGTTGCTTGAGCCGTCCGGCGTAGTGAGGTATTCTCTGCCACCGCGTACGATGGAAGGATTCAGGCATGTCGACTAATTCGATGACCCCGAAGCAAGCCGGTGCAGCGTTGGTTGCAGCAATGCCTGTCGGCCTGTCAGTCCAGCAACTGGAAGAATATGGCATTGAGGCGACGACGGAGCAGGCCCAGGCGATTACTCAAGAAGTGCTCTCGCTGAATTTATTTTGGATCTTTGCCGCCATTGAGGCCCATATTCCTCTGAAGTACCAGGCGGCATTGTCGGAACTCATCCTGGATACCATCGAGGCAGGATGGGGGACGGCCGTTCCCATCGGTACGGCTGCCTGGACCGCGTACCTCAACGAATGGCAGGAACGTCGTCGTCTGTATACCCGTTTGGTTGAAGAAGGCGTGAGTCCGCTTGCCGTGAGTGCCGAAGCCGCCGAGTTGATGGAGGAGAAGCACTTGGTCACGGAAGGGGAGCGGCGAAATCTTCTCACCCTGTTGATCGATTTCGTGCCGGTCGAGACCTACGGGCGGTTACTGCAAGATATTGGATAATCTCCTGGTCCGCCTCAATTGTCAGAGGTAGCGGTGGCTGACAACTTTTCCCGTCTCATCCAACTCGTAGAGCACCGGCGCACCAGTCGGGATATTCAACTCCAGCACCTGTTCACGGGACAGCTGTTCCAGTTCCATCGTCAGGGCGCGTAGGCTGTTCCCATGTGCTGCGATGAGGATGGTTTCTCCTTTCAGGAGATACGGTTTGATCGTCTGTTCATAGTAGGGCAACACACGTTCGGCTGTGTCCTTTAAACTTTCCCCACCCGGCGGAGGTATATCGTAACTCCGACGCCAGATCTTCACCTGAGCCTCACCGTATTTTTTCGCAGTCTCGGCCTTATTCAATCCCTGTAACTCTCCATACATCCGTTCGTTGAGCGCCTTGTCCTTCACGACAGGGAGGTTCGACTGACCGATCCCCTCAAGGGCCAGCCTCAGGGTTTCGTTTGCGCGCGCGAGCACAGAGGTAAAGGCACGATCGAAGGTGAACCCACGAAGTTTGTCTCCTGCGTTCTTGGCTTCCTGTATCCCTCGCGGCGTGAGGGGCACATCGACCCAGCCGGTAAAACGATTTTCCAGGTTCCATTGTGATTCGCCATGACGAAGCAGGACTAATCGAGCCATTGTGCGTGCCCCTTGAGGATGAAAGGATATAGCCACGTGGCAAAGCATACTGGAACAGCCGCCTATGTCAAGCGGTTGCTTTCGCCTGGGGCCGGCAGTACCATCCGTCTGATTTACCTACTCAGGATAGGCTACCGGTATGACGACTTCATCTCCGTCCGAGATCAACTGGACAGCGTTTGAGGCCTGGTGGAACGGGATCGGCGAGCGGCTGCATGTGGCCGACCGAGCGCACGATTTTTTTACGGGCATGCGTACGGGCAGCATGTTCGACCGGATTGCACAAGTCGGCGGGCAGGCGGACTATATCCTCTTTGTGCTGATGCGCTACTGGGTGCCGACGGTGCTTCCGCCCCCGGGGCGAGAGCGACTCACGAAGAACGATCCGGACTATTGGCTGGAGTCGGAACAGATTCTCAAAGCGGCCACCGCCCGCCTTCGAGAACTGAAGCCGCTCATCGAGTTGTTGACCACGCCGAACCCACTTGCAGAGTTGGCCGCAGGCGGGGGGGCTGGTTCTTCACCCGTCGCAGAAGTTGAGCTGGGAAAGATGCTGGAGGGCATTGCCGAGGTGGCCGGCAGTTACGGCGGCCCGGACTATACCTCGGTCATCAAGCAATTCGATCCGGTGCCGCTCCGGCAGACGCAACCCTTCAAACATAACAAGAAACACAGCGCCGAGCTCTGGGTGGTTTTTCTGTTGCGCGAACATTGTCGCAGCTTCGGCCTCGGCAAAGATCGCTACTGGCCGCTCATTGCGCCGGTCTGCGCGGCGGCAGGCATTCTCCAGCCGAACGGCCAGGCCTATGCCCCGGACGAACTCAAATCCTGGTGGCAGAAAAACTGGCCGCGCACCTATACGCAGATCGGGCAGAAGCAGGACGCCTCTGACTCAGGCGGAGCCGCGTATGAACAGGATTTTGGGTGGTTTCAGGCCTGGATCGGGTGGCAGCGGAGCCGGCAGAGCATGCCAGAGTAAGTCATCGCAGGTCGCCCTACTCCTAATCGCGCTTACGTTTGCGTGGTACTTGTGGCGGCTGGTCTCGCGGGCTTGGACGGGAACTTGTCTGAATCCGGCAGGCCATCTTGAAGCAGCTTGAACATCGTCATTGCAAAGAAGATGTACAGGGCGACTCCGACCCAGATGACATAGGGCTGAACGCCCCCCGCTTCTTTTAAGGCCTCGTCTTGTTTCGCCGGGTCTGTCCACGAACTCTTTTTGATCTCGCCAATCTGCTCACGACAGTACCAATAGTACACATAGTTTGCGGTGGCTCCGGCCATGATGCTCCAGACGAGACCCACGGTGAGATCGCCGGTCACGTAGGTCGAAATCATCGGACCGAGGGCATAGACCAGCGCATAGACGTACATTTTCCGGTAGAGAAACCAGAGGAAAGAAATATACAGAAATGCCGGCCAATTCCACGTCAGCGCGAACTTCGGCTCGTCTCCTAACCCGAATTTCTTGAAATGCTCCAGATAGCGATCGGCGTGAGGGCCGATGAATTGACGCCAGAGGTCTTCATCGGTGTGTGTCGCGGCGGCGGCGATGGGCGGTGCGGGCTCAATGGCCAGTGTATTTCCGCACTGGTAGCAGAATTTGGCGTCTTCCTGGTTCTGCTGCTGACATTGCGCACAGGACTTCATCCGCCAGAGACTATCACAACGGAGGCGTCATCTGGGTAAAGAAGCCGCGCCCTGCTGATCGATGGCTTCTCCTGCCCATTTCAAGTTGCTTCCGCCGATAGGGCTATGCTACCTTCCCTTTCTTTACAAGGGGATACGTCTGTCATGCCGACAGAAGCACTGAAGCAGGACGCCGCGCGGTACTTGATGCAGACCTATACGCGTCAACCGCTTGCGATTGCGCGGGGGCGGGGGACGAAGGTCTACGATTTTGAGGGGCGAGAATACCTCGATTTCGTCGGCGGAATTGCGGTCAACATCTTGGGGCATGGTCACCCCGACTTGATTCAGGCCATCCAGCGCCAAGCCGCGCAGCTGATCCACACGTCAAATCTCTACTACACTGAGCCTCAAGTCAAACTTGCCCAAGTGCTGGTGGATCACTCGTTTGCCGATAAGGTATTTTTCTGCAACAGCGGAGCAGAGGCGAACGAGGCCGCGATCAAACTGGCTCGCCGCTATTCACATGACAAGTATGGAGCCGGGCGGTACGAAATCGTCACGATGAAGAACTCGTTTCATGGACGGACGATGGCGACGATCACCGCAACGGGACAGGAAAAGGTCCAAAAGGGCTATGAGCCGTTACTCCCGGGCTTTCATTACGTCGCCTTCAATAATGTGGAAGAGCTGGAGCAGGCCGTCACAGACAAGACGGCGGCCATTCTGCTCGAACCGATTCAGGGTGAGGGGGGCGTGCACGTTGCGGATCGTGAATATCTGAAGCAGGTGAGAGCCCTGTGCACGAAAAAAGACGTGCTCTTGATGTTCGATGAAGTGCAGACTGGGATGGGGCGAACCGGGACGCTCTTTGCCTATGAGCAGTTAGGGGTGCAGCCGGACATCATGACCCTGGCGAAAGGACTGGGCGGCGGCATGCCGATCGGCGCCTGCCTCGCGATCGACTCTGTGGCCCAGGCCTTCTCCCCCGGCAGTCATGCCTCGACATTCGGTGGCAATCCGCTGGCCTGTGCGGCGGGCCTGGCCGTCTGTCGCGTGTTGCTGGAGGGCCAGGTCCTCGACCATGCGCGCCGGATGGGGGAGTATTTCGCAAAGGGATTATCCGATTGTCAGGAGCGACATCGGGTGGTGCGAGAGGTGCGGGGCCTTGGGCTCTTGCAAGGGATTGAGCTCGATATGGAGGGGAAAGTCGTCGTGAGCGAATGTTTGGCGCGCGGCATTCTGATCAATGGGACCGGTGAACATGTTCTTCGGTTTGTCCCACCCCTGATCATCACCGAGATAGAAATCGATCGATTGCTCGATACGCTGGCTCAGATTTTCAGTAAACAGGCGGCGTAGGGCGCACTCGCGCCGATTGGACAAGCTACGCATGATCACGCGAACGACAAGCAAGCCGGTTGGCAAGAAAGATTTCGTCGATATTGCTGCGATCAGCAAGGTGGAGATCGAGCGTCTGCTGGCGTCGGCGGCTCAGTTGAAGGATAAGCAGCGCCGGGGGATTCCACATCCCCTGCTTCCCGGGAAGACCTTGGGGCTGCTGTTTCAGAAACCGTCAACGCGCACAAGAGTCTCCTTCGAGGCAGGCATGAACCAGTTGGGCGGGCACGCCCTGGTATTGCCCATGGCCGAGATCCAGCTTTCGCGCGGAGAAAGTGTCGCCGATACGGCGCGCGTCTTGTCGCGGTATCTCGATGCCATCGTCATCCGCACCTATGACCACGCGATCGTGGAGGAATGGGCGAGGGAAGCGACGATGCCGGTGATCAATGGATTGACCGACTTGAGCCATCCCTGCCAGGCCCTTTCGGACCTCCTGACCATTCGAGAAATGAAGGGCCGGTTGAAGGGAATTAAGCTCGCCTATATCGGTGATGGCAACAATGTGGCGAACTCCCTGATCGAAGCGGCGGCAAAGATGGGGATGATCATCACGTTGGGTTGTCCGGTCGGGTATCAGCCGGAGCAACATGTCGTGGATCGGGCCAGGATAGAGGCAGCCAAAACCGGCGCCGTGATCGAAATCGGGCATGATCCTCATGTTGCTGCGAAGGAAGCGTACGTGATCTACAC
>JANYAJ010000201.1 GCA_025361385.1 Nitrospira sp. | reverse complement strand
ACTGATCGCCGCCGAAGTCGAAGCAAATGTCATTGACGCCATCGCAACCCTTCCCGCCATCAAAGCCCGGGCCAAGACTGAGCAACTACTGAAAGACCGTGAGCTCCTTACGAAAGTCGACGACCACAAGATGGCCATTGGAAAATGCTACCGCTGCAAGACGGTGGTCGAGCCGTACCTGTCTCCACAATGGTTCGTAAAGGTCAAACCCCTCGCCGAGCCGGCCATCCAGGCAGTGGTGGACGGCCGCATCCGCCTCCTCCCGGAAGGCTGGACAAACAACTACCTGGGATGGATGAGGGACATCAAAGACTGGTGCATCTCACGCCAGATCTGGTGGGGACACCAGATTCCCGCCTGGTATTGCCGGACGTGTAACAAGGACTTGATCGTTGAAGGAGCCGCTGCGACGGCTTCAGCCACGCGAGCCCCACGACTGACGATTCTCCAAGGCGCCACACCGATTGTCGGAAAATCTGCGCCCTCGACCTGCCCGACATGTGGAAGCCATGATTTCATCCGCGATCCCGACGTCCTCGACACCTGGTTCTCATCGGCCCTTTGGCCCTTCTCGACCCTGGGATGGCCCGAGCAGACGGTGGAGCTCAAAACCTATTACCCGACCTCGACGCTCGTGACCGGACTCGACATTCTCTTCTTCTGGGTCGCGCGCATGATCATGATGGGTCTGAAATTCATGGGCGATGTGCCCTTCCGGGATGTGTACATCCATGCCCTCGTACGGGATGCCGAAGGGCAGAAGATGAGCAAATCGAAAGGCAACGTCATCGATCCTCTGCATGTAATGGAGCAATTCGGCACCGATGCCCTCCGCTTCACGCTGGCCGCGATGGCCTCACCAGGTCGAGACATCAAACTCGCGGAAGAACGGATTGAAGGCTATCGCAACTTCGCCAACAAGATCTGGAATGCCGCTCGTTTCAGCCTCATGAATCTCGATGGGCCACGAACGGCCAACGCACCGATAGAACGGACCTTCCCCGACCGCTGGATTTTGAGTCGTCTCAATCAAACGATCCAGCTTGTGACATCTGAATTAGAGGCCTATCGGTTCGATCGCGCGGCCAATGCCCTGTACCAATTCATCTGGCACGAGTACTGCGATTGGTACCTCGAACTGATCAAACCGACGTTGCAAAACCCGGCGAGCCCTGACGCGCCAGGAACCAGGCAAACGCTCGTCGACACGCTCGAAACCACGATGCGCTTACTGCATCCGTTCATGCCCTTTCTGACGGAAGAGATCTGGCAGACGCTTCCACACCAAGGTGAGAGCATCGTGGTTCAGCAGTACCCCACCGCTGAGGCGACCTGGATTGCGCCGGAGATGGATCGCCGGTTTACGTTGCTCGAACAGACCATCGGCCTGGTCCGCTCGTCCCGCATGCTCTTGAACTATCCACCGGGACAACAGATTACGTTCTACGTCGCGCATGATGAACCGACGCGTCAGGAACACCTGGATCAACTCCGGAGCTACCTCGCCCATCTCGGCCGCGGCACGGTCGATCTGACACCGACCACGACCTGGCCAACCAACAATCTGCTCCGGCTCATCACCGAAGGCTTATCCGTCGGCATCGTGGTGGCAGGCGATGTGGATCTCAACAAAGCACTGGACCGTCTGCTCAAGCAACAATCGGAGCAGACGAAGGAGATGGATCGGCTGGAAGGAAAACTGCGCAATCAGGAATTTACCGCCAAAGCTCCACCGGAAGTGATTACCGATCACCAGGATCGCCTGGCAAGCCTCCGCCGGGATCAAGCAATGCTGGCCAACAGCGAACAGCAGTTGCGTGCCATGTTGGGAACATAACCCATGGTCAGGCCTCCGGTTGCCGACATAGGCCGCGCCGTCAGGCTGGCACTTCAAGAAGATCTCCCACATGGCGACGTCACGACCGCCGTCCTCTTTCCCTCTCAGGTTCCGGCGCGCGCACGGATCGTCGCTCAGCAATCGCTGGTGGTCGCAGGCCTCGCCGCAGCCCTGCAAACTTTTCGAACCGTAGATCCAACTCTCAGCCTGACTATTCACCGCCAGGATGGGGAACAGGCAGAGGATGGAGACTGTCTCCTCCAGATCGAAGGCGACGGGCGATCCATCCTCACGGCGGAACGAGTCGCCTTAAACTTTCTCCAACACCTCTCCGGTATTGCCACCTTGACGAGCCAATTTTGCGATGCCGTTCACGGATACCCGGTCAGCATTCTGGATACGAGAAAAACAACCCCCGGCTTGCGGGCGCTACAGAAATGGGCAGTCCTCCTTGGCGGAGGCACGAATCACCGCCCGTCTCTCAGCGACGGCATCCTTATCAAGGACAATCATCTGGCCCTCCTACACCGAACGGCTACCCCCATAAAAATGGCCTGCCGCAAGGCCAACGCCAAGGCCCCGCGCGGCATGACCGTGATTGTGGAAGTGGAATCCTTAGCGGAGGTGAAACAGGCCCTGACAGAGCAGGTCGACATCATTTTGCTGGATAACATGACCCCGACCATGGTGCGTCGCGCCGTCAAGCTGATCAAGGGCCATGCACTGGTGGAAGTCTCAGGTGGAATCACCTTGAGCAATGTGCGTGCGATGGCGGAAGCAGGCCCGGATCGTATCTCCATCGGCGCTCTCACCCATTCAGCTCCCGCCGCAACACTCAGCCTGGAGCTCGAACAACATCGACACGGCCGTTCGTCGAAGGTAAAACGTAAACCGTGAAAGGTTAAGTTTTTGAATGAACAGCTTTCGACATTCCTACATCTCACGTTTCACGAATAACGGCCTTCCTAGGCAAGCGATGTCATCAGCATCCTCTTAGGTAACCAGTGCAACCTTCGCCACCCCTCACTCGAAATACGATCCAAAGCACCCTATCGACCTCCTGGCTGGGGCGTCGCATCGAACTGTTCGACTCCATACCTTCAACAAATCGAGAAGCGGTTCGCCTCGCACAAGCAAACGTGGAGCATGGCACGGTCGTCGTCGCCGACAGCCAGTCCGCCGGCCGCGGGAGGCTCGCCCGAACCTGGTTTTCTCCGCCAGGCTCTAATCTCTATTGCTCCGCCATCCTCAAAGCCGTACGCCCACCGGAGCGCCTCACGGAATGGCTCTCCTGGCTCCCGCTCATCTCTGCTCTCGCCGCCGCCGAAGCGATTGAAGCCGTCTCGTCCATCCACGTCTCCGTGAAATGGCCCAACGATCTTCTCATTTCGGAACGGAAAATCGGCGGAATCCTCTGCGAGAGCGGCGCCGGGACAGGGTCAACGCCATTCCAGGTGATCGGGATCGGGCTCAACGTCAATGTCGAACAGCAGGATTGGCCGGAAGAACTTCGCGAAACTGCCACGTCGATCTGGCACGAGCAGCAACGAGTCGTTGACCGCAATCGGCTCCTCGCCCAACTCCTCCTTGAACTTGAACATTGCATTGAGGAGTTGGCTCTCCACGGAACCAGTCGGCTTTCGTTGGCCTATCAGCAGCGCTGCTCGACCATCGGACAGCGAGTCAAGGCCATCTTGGCCAACGGAGATCTCTGCGTGGGAGTTGCCGAAGGAATCGGCCAGGACGGAGCCTTGATGCTACGACCGGATGAGACCCAACCAGGATCAAAGAAGCCGGTAATCCTACATCTTCGCGTCGCTGACATTATCCACGTAAGAACCTGACAGGATGTTGCAACAGCCCGCCAGTCGAGAAACGCTGAACGGTGAGCGATGAACGATGAAGAGGGAAATGATGGCCTCTTCAGCGGTCCTCGTTCATCGTTCAAAGCTCAATTGTTCCCTCGCTGCAGCCTTGTTGGACGAACTTTTTGAGCAGCCTGAAAGTCGTGTCTCGATATCCAAACATACAAACTTTTGAATTTCAGGCGAACCAGCATTGTTTTTTCGCAACCTGCTAGCCAAATCCATTACCCCAAACGTACAATAGGCCCATGCTCCTCGTCGTCGATATCGGCAACACCAACATTGTCTGGGGGGTCTATGAAGACCGCACCCTGGCAGCGCATTGGCGAATCGCCACGGACGTCAAAAAAACGTCCGACGAATACGGCATTCTCTTTGCCAATCTCCTCGCGGCAGCAGGAATTCCTACGCAACGTCTCACCGGCGCCATCGTCTCCAGCGTCGTCCCGGCGTTGACCGAGACTGTCGAACAGATGCTGGAACAATACTTTTATCAGCGCGCCCTGGTGGTCTCCTCGAATACGGACACGGGCCTCACCCTCCGTTACGATAATCCAAAAGAGATCGGCAGCGACCGGCTGGTCAACGCCGCCGCCGCCTATCATAAATATCGCCGAGACCTCATCATCGTCGACTTTGGAACCGCCACCACCTTTTGTGCTATCACGGCAGAAGGCCACTACCTCGGAGGCGACATCGCCCCTGGCCTCGGAATCTCGGCGGAAGCGCTTTTCGCACGCGCCGCCAAACTGGCCAAAGTGGAATTGATCAGGCCCAAGACCGTGATCGGCACCGACACCGCCAGCAGCATTCAAGCCGGGCTCTTATTCGGCTATGCCGGACTGGTCGATACCGTCGTCCGGCGAATGGAACAGGAACTCGGACGGTCGACCTATGTCATCGGCACCGGAGGGCTCAGCTCCATTCTGGCTTCGGAAACGACTTCAATCCAAAAGATCGAACCCCTCCTCACGCTAGAAGGGCTTGAACTCCTCTATCGACGAGCCCAGGGTGCGTCCTTGCCTTCCCTGCCGGTCTAACCGCCATCCCATGCACAAGTAATTAATTGTTCTGGGCCCCGTTGACTTTATGGAGCCTGTGGCTATCTCCAGACGGACAGAGGAGTTTTTCATGGCTGAAGAACAGCAGAACGTGAATACAATCGACGACTTGGATCCTTTCTCGGAGGGCACCTCCTCCACCGCAGAGAAACCCATCTCAGTCGCAGAGCTCCAGCAGGCGCTCACGGCAAAGGCGGAAGAGGCGAAGGGATTGAATGACAAGTATCTTCGGCTCGCAGCCGAGTTCGACAACTATAAGCGGTTGACCCAGCGGGACCAGCGGGACCAGATCCGGTTCGGCCATGAGTCCTTGCTCAAGGAGCTCTTACCGGTTGTCGATAATCTCGAACGGGCCATCAAGGCCTCACGAGAGGGGGGCAGCAGTGATGTCCTCATCCAAGGCGTGGAACTCACGCTCAAGCAGTTAACGGGAGCCTTGACGAGATTTCATGTCACGCCCATTGAGACGATCGGCAAGCCGTTCGACCCCGCCACTCATCAGTCCGTAACCTCCGTCGCGTCCGAGAAAGTTCCGGAGCAATATGTGGTGGATGAGTTTCAGCGGGGATACCTCCTCCACGACCGTATTTTACGGGCGGCCATGGTGAGTATCTCAACGGGACGAGCCGACAGCTGACAGGAAATAGACAAGACCATCAATTCATCGTAACCACATCATCAAAGACAGACTTAGTTAGGGAGGAGTAGGCACATGGGCAAAGTGATCGGCATCGACCTTGGAACCACAAACTCCTGCGTATCCATCATGAGCGGTGGCGAACCGGTTGTGATTGCCAACGCAGAAGGCGCCCGCACGACACCGTCCGTCGTCGCCATC
>JANYAJ010000197.1 GCA_025361385.1 Nitrospira sp. | reverse complement strand
CCGTCTTGCGGCGTTGCAAGACGAGCTGCGAAAGGTAAAATGATGGGAAAGACGTCGGTCGAGTTGTTGATTTTTGACCTGGACGGGACGCTCATCGAGTCTAAGTGGGATATTGCTACGTCGGTGAACCTCACCTTGGCCGAACTCGGGTTACCGCAGCGGCCACTCGAAGAAATCTTCGGATTTGTGGGGGATGGGGTGAAACAATTGCTGCGCCTGTCGGTCGGCGAGAGCAGCCGGGTTACGTTCGAGGAGGCCTTGCGGGTGTTCAGGGGCCAGTACTTGGCCCATTGCCTCGATCGTACGACCTTCTATCCCGGCATTGGAGAGATGCTGACGCATTTCGCAGGCAAGCGGAAGGCGGTGGCCACCAACAAGGCGATCGAGTATACGAACGTGATTCTTCAAGGGCTGGGGGCGGATCATTTTCAATACGTCGTCGGAGGCGATCACGGGTTCGGCTTGAAGCCGGAACCGGGCATGCTGTTGCATGTCATGAAAGAATTGAATGTATTGCCCGAGCAGACCGTGCTAATCGGGGACAGCACCAACGATATCAACGGCGGGCATAACGCCGGCATTCGCGTCTGTGCCGTCGGATACGGGATGGGGAATCGCGCCAAGATGGAAGCCTGTCAGCCGGACTGGTTCATCGAACGACCGGAACAACTCATGGAGCTATTCATATGATGACTCATGTTTCACGTTTCACGATGCTACTGCTTGCGCTCGCTGTCAGCTTCGACCTGTCGCATGCCGCTTCGCCCGGTCTGGCGGACCGTGTGGTGGAGCAGAAGTTGGCGAACGGATTGACGGTGCTCATGGTCGAACGGCATCAAACGCCGGTGGTGTCGCTCAACATGACATTCAGGGTCGGGGGGGTGAACGAGCAGGTGGGGCAAACAGGCCTGGCGCACCTCTATGAACATATGGCCTTCAAGGGCACGAGGACGGTCGGGACGAAGGACTACGAGAAAGAGCGGCCGATTCTCGAGGAGTTGTTTCGGGTGGGAACCGAGTTGGAACAGCGGCAACGTGAATTTGCACGGAAGAATGTCGGGAAGTCAGCCAGCTCCGAAGAGCGAACCGCGATCGAGGGGTTGCAGAAGCGATTCACCGAGCTGCAAGAAAAAGCGGGGCAGTTCGTCGCAGGTAATGAGATGGCCCTGCTCTACCAACGTCATGGAGGGGTCGGGCTCAATGCCGCGACCGGCAAAGACATGACTCGTTATACGATCAGTCTCCCGGCCAATCGTCTGCCCCTCTGGGCGGCGCTCGAGGCCGACCGCATGGCGCATCCCGTCCTCCGTGAATTCTACAAGGAACGCGGCGTGGTCATGGAAGAGCGGCGGTTGCGGAACGACGACAGCGCGAACGGACTGTTGTTCGAAACCTTCACCTCGGCAGCCTTCCGCGCCCATCAATATGGGATTCCAACGATCGGCTGGGAGTCGGACATCTTGTCGCTGACGCCCGCCGACACCGAAGCCTTTTTCAAGGCCCACTACGGTCCCGATAACGCGACGATCGCGATTGTGGGCGATATCAATCCCAAAGAGGTCATGGCCCTGATCGAGCAGACGTTCGGCAAGATTCCGGCAGCGCCTCCGCAGCCTTCGATGGTCACGGTCGAGCCGCCTCAACGGGGGGAGCGCCGCGTGGAGGTGGAGTTCGATGCCGAACCGTCTCTGGCCATCGGATTTCACAAGCCGGCGTTGGGCCATCCCGATGACTATGTCTTCGACGTGATCGACGCGGTACTGACCGACGGACTTACGTCCCGGCTCTATGCGAATCTGGTCCGCGAGAAACGGATCGCCGCCTCGGTGAACTCCGATGCGAATTATCCGGGGGTCCGTTCCCCGAACCTGTTCGTCCTCAATGCCACACCGCTGGCGCCCCATACGACGGCAGAAATCGAGGCGGCCATCTATGCCGAACTTGATCGGCTCAAGACGGAGCCGGTCTCCGCCAGGGAACTCGAAAAGGTGCTGAATAACCTTGATGCGGATTTAGTGCGGGCGCTTCGATCCAACGGAGGGCTGGCGTCTCAGTTGGCGCTCTATCAGACAGTGGCCGAAGACTGGCGCTATGCGCTGAAGGCCCGGGACAAGATTGCCGCAGTGACGACGGCGGATATCCAGCGTGTGGCCGTTGAGTACTTCACGAAGTCGAACCGTACGGTGGCCACGTTGGTGAAGAAGGCCGGTGAAAAAAACGTCGCGGCGGCGCCGAAACATGAGGTGGGGCGATGATGCAGGTGAAACGTAACATGCGAAACGTGAACCGGTTGAGTGTCGTGCTCTGTTCGACGATCATGGCGATGGCCATCCCGCTGACCGCCTGTGCCGACAATCTGGCGTTGGGCGATCCGCGGCAGATGACGTTCAAGCCGGTTGAGTTCACTCCTCCCGAGCCGGATCGCGTGGTGCTTGAAAACGGCATGGTGGTCTATCTCCTGGAGGACCATGAGCTGCCGTTGGTCAGCATCACCGCGACCATGCGGACGGGCGGCTGGCTCGATCCGGCGGATAAGGTCGGCCTGGCGTCGCTCACTGGTTCCATCATGCGGACCGGTGGGGGCGGCGGTCTGTCGGCTGAGCAAGTGGACGAGGAGTTGGAGCAGTTCGCCGGAGACGTCGGTATTTCAATCGGACGGCAATCCGGCTCTGCGTCGCTCGATGTCCTGAGCAAAGACCTGAAGCGGGGGCTTCAGATTTTTGCCGGACTGATTCGGACGCCCGCCTTTGAGCCGGCGAAGGTTGAATTGGCCAAGCTGCAGTCCATCGAAGGGATTCGCCGCAGGCAAGATAATCCCGGCTCCATCGTCGGCCGCGAGTTCGTGAAGCTGCTGTATGGAGCAGACCACCCGACGGCGCGTGAAAGCAGCATCGAGTCCGTCACCCGCATCACCAGAGAGGACTTGATCGCCTTTCACAAAAAGACCATTCATCCGAACGGCATGATGGTGGGTGTGACGGGAGATTTTGAGAAGACCGCGATGCTGGCCCTGCTCCGAGATATATTCGGCGATTGGAAGAAAGGCGACGTGCCGGTGCTGACGATTGCCGACGTGCCCCAGAGTCAGACGCCAAAGCCCGTCGTCCGGTTCGTGAACAAGGATACGTCGCAAACGCATCTGCGCGTCGGCCATCTGTCGATCAAGGAAAACGATCCGGACTACGTATCTCTCGCGATCGCGAACGACATTTTGGGAGGCAGTTCCTTCCGCAGCCGGCTTTTCAACGACGTGCGGACCAAGCGGGGCTTGGCCTATTCGGTCGGCAGCCGGTTGAACACCGGAGTGCACGATCAAGGCGTCTGGTTGATGCGCGCCGAGACGAAGCTGCCATCGACGCAAGAGGTCATCGCGCGGTTTATCGCGAACATGGAGCGGATGAGGACCGAGTTGGTGACGGACAGCGAATTGGCGGAAGCGAAAGAGGCCTATGTGAACTCGTTTGTGTTCTCCTTTGCCAGTTCGTCGGCGATCGTCGGGCGGTTGGTTGAGCTGGAATACGATGGGCTCCCCAAGGATTTTCTGCAGCAGTTGCGGGCCCGCGTGGTGGCCTTGACGAAAGAGGAAATCCTGGCGGCCTCAAAGAAGCATTTCCACCCAGAACGATTGACGATTGTCGCAGTCGGGGCAGGCGAAGCCCTGCTGAAGCTGCTGTCGGGATTCGGGGAGGTCAAAGAAGTGAAGGTGGCTCCGTAGAGATGAGGGAGAAGCGGGTCCTGTCGCCGGCCTGCCCAACCGTCCTCGCACCCCGCCCGGTGTAGGGACCCCGCTGCGGGCGGTCGGGCAGCTCGGCGCCACCCGCTTACGGAGAGGAATCTTCGGAGCCTGGAGTGATGGAGTGAAAGATGGTCGAGTCGAAGCTGATGGCTGAGAGCTGACTGCTGATAGCGAAGGATTGTGTCGCATGCCGCTGGAAGACGAATTTTCAGACATCATTAAGAAGGCGCGGATGGGGCAGGGGCTGTCGGTCGCCGAGATCTCCCGGACGACGGGATTGCCCGGCGGCGACATCACTGCGCTGGAGCGCGGCGACCCTCCGCGTGATCGCGCCGAGGTGCGGGCCCTGGCGAAGGCGTTGGGACTTCGTCCTGGGCCGTTGGAGCAGATTGCGATTGACCAATGGGAGCCGTCGGTTGCGTCTCCGATCTCCTGGGTGGAAACCGTACGGGGCTCGATCAACGGGTATGGTGTGCAGGGTTATGTGGTGTATGACGGCGGAGAGGCGCTGTTGATCGACACCGCCTACAATGCGTCGGCGATGATCGATGTCTTAACGCAGCACCATCTGCGTCTGGTCGGGATCTGTCTGACGCATGGGCATGCAGACCATGCGGATGGGATCGATCAGATTTTGAAGTATCGTGAGGCGCCGGTGTATCTCGGCTTGGACGATGTCGATCTCCTGAGTTGGCAGCCGCCCGCCGATCAGCTCAAAGCGCCGGAGGATGGCCAGACGATTGCTGTTGGACGTTTGCGCGTGCAATGTCTGGCGACGCCGGGCCATACCCCTGGCGGGATCTGCTATCGAGTGGATGCCGAGTCTCAACGCATGTGTTTCGTTGGCGATACCCTGTTTGCGGGATCGATCGGACGCTCGAATCCCAGCACGCTGTACCAGGCCCATCTGGGATCGGTCCGGAGCAAGGTCCTCGGATTGCCTCCTGAGTATCGATTGCTGCCTGGTCATGGACCGGCTACAACGGTTCGCGAAGAGCTTGATCATAATCCCTTCGCATTGGATCACTAGCAGGATGCTGAAACAGCCCGCCAGCTGCGTTCTCGCATCGCTCAGAGGCTCAACGTACCGCAAGGGTACGCCTCGCCTCTTCGCTTGCTGCGGCCTTGCTGGACGGACTGTTTGAGCATCCTGACACGGTTCTCCTATTGTCCTAAACGTACGGGTCACGGAATTTTCACCGTGTTGTGATAGCTTTGCGACGACCTGTGAGAAGAATATCTTATGAGCCTCGACGAGCGGAACGACGACGAGCCGGTCCGCAGTGAAGGACTTCCGCTGGTGCCAGGACCGTCAGAAGACCTCACTGATCTTTCCGCGGACGACGAATTCGAGGAGACGCCCTTCTCGAAATGGATCCTGCCCCTCAGCCTCCTTGTTGCGACGATCTTTACCACCCTCTGGGCCGGGGCCTATCAGGCCTATAAGGGGCCGATCCATGGGCCCGTAGATTTTCTTCTCGAACATTTCGAGACGCTGTGGCGCGGGATACCCTTTGCCGCCACGTTGCTGGGGATTCTGGTGACCCATGA
>JANYAJ010000087.1 GCA_025361385.1 Nitrospira sp. | reverse complement strand
GGAGAATGCCCCTGAGCGGACGCAGGCTGCAGCGCCAAGGAGAATAGAATACTTGTTGGTTACGATCGCCCCGATACATGACGTATTTGCGCAACAAGAGGTTCAGGTGATGATGGCTGTTTTCATGGATCAGATCGTCGATCAGATCGAGGTTATCCCGGTCGAAACAATTAATGAACGACAAGCCGGGCCTATGCCGATAGCTGAAACTCACGACGCCTTTGGCCTTGAGCGGCACGATCCGATTGGTTAACAGCGCAAGGACCTCATGCCCTTCCGGCCAGGCTTCGTGAATGACGGTCCAGGCTTCGTTGATGCGTTTCACTTGAGCCGCTGAGGTGGCTGCCACCGTCTTCGGCTGGCGGTCCTTCCCATAGACAAGCGTCGGCCCGACGGTGATGGCTCCGGCTGGAGTCTCCATGGCCACGACTGGCGGACGGTGCGTCCAACTCCATTCCAAGCGATGGCCTTTCATCGTGCAAAGAGGCGTCACCGTTCGGTCGATCTTGATGAACAGCTCCTGCGCTCGAACCAACAACGTGGCAAGGCCGACTGATGCCTTGAGGGCTCGCTTCACCGAAGGAGGCGCTTCATAGGTCGTACCATCCATCCCCATGGCCATCGTGCCCAACCGTTCCGCCCGTTCGACGTTGTCGCCGAGCTGAACCTCTACGGCCCAGGACGGAATCTTATGAGAGGCGCACCACAACATCGGAAGACCCGGCACGAGACAGAGCGACTCCTGTGTCAGCTCCTGTGTGAGGCGGGCGCACAATCTAGTGAGTCGCCGCTCAAGGCCTGAGGACTGGGAGAGCCCACGGGGAAAGAGCTCGTGCAGATAACTGTTCTCGAAAAACTTTTCTTGGCACTCAGTAAAGAGTTGCGCCGCAAACTCACGCGGGTGGGATTCCTCTCGAATCTGCTGCAGCAGATCGATGAAGTAGACCAAGTCGTTTAATGATTCAATCCAGCCGACGACTTTCCCCTGAGCATAGGCATCCCGCTCAAGCGCTCGACCAAGGAACCGAAAGTAGGCCACGGGCAAGGCCAAGGATTTCGCCACGTCCGCATATTGATTTTCCAAGTCCAGGCAGAGATCGCTCAGGAGACGTTTCATCGACAGGCGAAATTCTGCTTGCAGACGAACCAGCAGAGACACATCCAGTAACGGCATGGGGGCACAGGCTCCAGGGTAAAGGAGTCAGACTGTACCGGAGGAGCGGGCGCGCTGCAAGAATGGGTAGAATTTTGTTCGGCAGATATGGAGGAAGCAACAGACTCGATGAAATACCGGCGGAGTCAGAGCGAACAAGCCGACATGACGAAACAATGGTAGCGCTGATTGCTGGTGCCTGGCTGCGAGACGAATCCGCCGTTAGCCCGTCGCTTTCAACGCGTGACGGAGCTGCGGCATGACCTCCTCCGCTCCGAGCAAGCGTGAGGCGCCTGCCTGCTGAATCATTCGATGCCGCAGAATGAGCGGATCGACAATGTTCCCGCAGGACACACAGCGCCATCCTTTCATCCACATCGGAATACTGCTTTCCTGCATGTCGATCAGGCTATCGGCCACCATCAGCCCCTCACATCTGGTGCACTGCATGAGACCCTCCTTGTCCAACTCACGCTCACCGCCACAATGCCCCTCGTACTCCCCCTTCAAGCGTAGCAGGCCTGCACCCATCCGCTTGCATCCTACAGAAGCAATCACAGTGCCAAGACTGTCGCGCCTGCGGCTTGCGAGTTTTCGCGCTGAATCGTAGAGTGCGGATGAACAGCATCCGGTCTTAACCGCTCTGACATGTGACAGTTTGGTCCCCTGTGGCAACAATGACCCAGGCTCCAACGATGCTCAGACTGACAACGTTCTCTCATTCATGTAATTCTATGCCGCCCTCTTGGAATAGGGCGGCAATCGGAGACGAATCGTGGCATTGACGGCGACAGAAATTGCTGAGGTGGTGAGTGAACTGACTCCGGCATTGGCTGGAGGCTGGATTCAAAAGATTTACCAGCCGACGGACCGAACGATCGTGCTGGAAATTCGTGCGCCGGGTCGGACGCACCGACTCCTCATTTCTTGCCACCCGGACAGCGCCCGTCTCCACTTCACCACGGAAGCCTTTCAAAACCCACCGACGCCTCCCCCCTTCTGTCAATTTCTCCGCGCCCATCTCCAGGGCGCACGCATCGACCGAATCGAGCAGATCCCCGGTGACCGGATCGTTCAACTGACATTGAGCGCCAAGGAAGGTCCCTGCACCCTGGTCGCCAAATTGACAGGAAAGACGTCGAATCTCCTCGTGCTCGATGATGCAGGCCTCATCCGACGAGACCTGAACGGGGTGAAGGACCTTGTGGGACAGACATATGCTCTACCTACTCTCCCTCAAGGGGATCGGCATGCAGCCGACCTCGATCGATTCAGCCAGAATATCCACGAATCACCATTTCCCCTGTCGGCTGCCATCGATGCCCATTACCACAAGGCCGAAGCAACCTCCGTCGTCGAGACCGTACGACATGCCCGGGCAGGGATACTCAAAAAATCCATCAAGAAGCTCCGCCGCCGCATTGAGGCCTGGCACGAAGACCTCGCAAAAGCCGAGAAGTACAAGACGTACGATCGCTACGGTGAACTTATCAAAGCGAACATGGGCACTATCCGCAGGGGCCAGCCCGACGTGAGCGTGGTGGATTATTTTGATGATGCGCTCCCCAACCTGACGATCCCGCTCGACCAGACCAAAACTCCCCAGGGCAATATGGACGACTACTTCCGTAAACATCGAAAGCACCTGGCTGCACAGCGAGAGCTCCACCCACGGATCACGGGGGGAGAAAAAGAGCTGGAGGCTCTACAAGAAGAATTAACCGCCATCGAACAGGGAACCTGGCAGCCATCCGAGACCGCCCGTCCCAATATGCGAACCAGAACCTCTTCGCGGACTGGAAGGGCCAAAGGCAAGCAGGAGCCACGTCAGGGTCCGTTCCGGCGCTTCACCTCATCAGACGGATTGGCGATCTATGTCGGGAAAAACGCCAGAGAGAACGACGAGCTGACGTTCGGCCTCGCCAAGAGCGACGACCTCTGGCTCCATGCTCGCGGTACGCCCGGCTCTCACGTCGTAGTACGCTTGGAAAAAGGGAGCGATCCACCGCCCGAGACGATACGCGACGCCGCCACGCTGGCCCTGCTCTATAGCGATCTCAAGAAAAGCGGCAAAGGCGATGTGATCTATACCAGGCGCAAGTGGGTCAAGAAAGCGAAGGGCCAAGCGCCGGGGGCCGTGATCGTCACGCAGGAGAAATCCCTGCATGTGAGTCTGGAGAAGACGCGGCTTGATGCGCTCAAGGCCCGATCAGGTCGCGAGTAGCCGCACCGCGAGAAACCCGGACGGCCCCTTCCACGCCAGCGTTGCAAAAACCAATATTCTCTCGCCATGGGTTCGGGCCAGTACTATGCTGCAGATAAGGACAACCCACGATGTCAGAGCAGCCACCCATCGAGACGCCATCCGCATCCCCGACCATCCTGGTGGTCGATGACGAGTTGGCCCTCACGAAACTCTGCAAGAGGATTCTGGAAGAGGCCGGTTTCACGGTCCTCCATGCCGATGGCAGTTCGGACGCGCTCAAACTCTGCACGCAGCACGAAGGGCCTATCCACCTGTTGCTCACAGACTTGGTCCTGCCTCCTCCGGGCTTTCAATTGGCTTCAAGCACCAATCAATTCCCCCACGTGCATGGCCACGAACTAGCCGTCCGCGCAGTCCGCATACGGAAAGATCTGCGAGTCATCCTCATGTCCGGCAATGTCGAACAGGAACTGGCAGGTTATGGAATACGCCGGGGGACCCTCCCATTTCTTTCCAAGCCATTTGAGCCGAACGCCCTGGTGACACTCGTGCAGCAGACGCTTCTCGCACCGGCGCCTTCGGTCGAAAGTCTGACAGAAAAACCTCCAGGACTTGTACGGCCCTCTGACGAGTGGGTCGGCTAGCTGGCGGCTGACCTCAATCGATAGTCCCGCTCTCACATCACTACACTAAAATGGGGGCTGCCATTGGAATATGGCAGCCCCCATCGATTTTTAACAGGTGGCAAAACCTATGGATGTTCTGTCATGAACCATCCGGCAATCGAAAGCCGTCGATGATCGCCCGCGACTTGATCCACCCGGCACACTCGGTGGAAACGGGGAACCGTGAACATCACGAGGGAACCTGGGCGAGGCTCAATACAATGAGCCACCTCAAGCTCCGGCTGATCGGAATCATGCGCCTTCCGCGTCGCATAGATAATGAGCTCCCCGCCCCAATCCGACTTCCATTCGTCATGAAAATAGCTCACCAGGGCGATACGGCGCTTAGGCGCCGGCCCGCCCTGCATCTCATATCCCTGATCGGTATCATCATGAGTCAGCAGGCAATCGCCAGCCGCGTAGGAGTAATAGCTGAATCCCACATGCCGGCCCGTGATATTCGGAAAGGACTCCATGTAGTCCTGAATACAGGGCAACTGTAGCCGCGAAAGCAAGCGCTGTCCCTGGGCCTTGCCAATTTCGGCCTTCGCCCAGTTTCCCGCATTCGGGAAATCTTCTCTGACCTTCGGCAGATCCGCCAAACTCTTCCAGGCCGCCTCATGCATGCCCTCACGGAAGAACTTCCGTTCGTCCGCCGACCAAAAGTCTTCTACGACGAGAACTGGACTCTTGTGAAATGAGAATGACGACAAATCGGCTAGCGATATGGATCTTGGTATTGTTGCTCCTTGAAAAGACACCACATTCCTCCTGAACAACGTGGTCGGACAGCTTCCAGAGTCGCCATCTCATCGCACCCTGTCATTCGGTCGATTCGTCGGCCCGGCTGCAAAAAAGGGGGCTGCTATCTCGACGATAACAGCCCCCTTCACATTCGTGAATTAGGATTAGTAGCGATCGCGCTTGCCGCCACCGGCACCGCCGCCACCAAATCCACCGCCGCCACCGCCCGTACGAGGCTCCTGGGGACGCGCTTCATTGACGGTTAAGGTCCGCCCACCCATTTCTGCACCGTTGAGCGCGGCAACAGCTGCCTGGGCTTCCGCATCCGAAGACATCTCGACGAAGCCAAAGCCCCGTGACTGTCCCGTGAACTTGTCCGTAATGATCCGCGCTGACGCGACGGCACCATGCCGCCCGAACAGGTCACTCAACTCCTGCTCAGTCGCTGAATAGGGCAACCCACCGACATAGATCTTTGAACCCATCTGGGGTTCCTCCTTTGAGTATGATGATATTGTCTTGGGCTCGAGGGACGGGGGAAGGAGCGGGCCAAAGACGCAAAGGACGTGGCGACTTAGGTCTGACTTCCGACGAGATTCTCGGGCAAGGCAACATCGATGCTGCAGGCCTGTTTTTTTCGCGCCACCTCACCGCCAGGCCCCTGCGGCAAGGTACAACTAGGCTAGCACAGCCCTCCTAAAAATGGCAATCCACCAAACCAGGATGCTAAAAAAGTCCACCAGCGTCGTTCTCGCACCGCTCAGACCCTCCACGTACCCCCGAGGGTACGCGTCGGCCCGTCGCTCGTTGCGGCCTTGATGGACGAACTTTTTGAGCATCCTGATAAACCCCATTGTCTTCTCACTCTCCAATACGCACCAGCAGTCCCCGTTCCCGGCACAGCTCGAACATCCAATAGAACCCCGCAATGACCAGACCGAGAAGCACCAGATTCAAGCCGGTTGCCCATGCGAGATGCGCGATCGGTGAGATGGATGCGTTCAGCACCGCGCGCATACCTTCAAAGACATGGGCAGCCGGGTTCATCCAGGCAATGGCCTGCAACCAACCTGGAAGCACCTCCATCGGATAGAACACACAGGAGATGGGCTGAAACAGGAACACCAT
>JANYAJ010000165.1 GCA_025361385.1 Nitrospira sp. | reverse complement strand
ACGCTCAAAGAGAGCTGTTCGGCAATGTGCTTGACGGTATTGCCATGGGCAATCAAGCCCAAGATCTGGAACTCACGATCTGACAGCTTCGCATGAAGCGGCTGATTGGTATCACCCTGCTGGAGTTGCGTGGCGAGGAGGTCGGCGACGGAGGGACGAATGTACTTCCCACCCGCCATAATTTTCCTGGCAGCCTGCACCAGCTCCTCCGGGATGCTCTCTTTGGTCAGGTACCCGTCGGCTCCGGCTCGAAGAACCCGCACGGCAAATTGGTCCTCCGGATGCATACTCAGCACGAGCACCGGAGTGTCGGGGCGGCCTGCCTTCAACTCGTGCAAGGTATCCAGCCCACCCCTACCAGGCATCGTCAGGTCCAGCACGACCAAATTCCACCGATGTTTTCCCGCCAGCTCGAGCAGTTCCTGGGCAGTGGACGCCTCTCCAATCACTACATCCGGAAACTCATCGGTCAGAACCTGCTTGACCCCACGGCGCACAAATGGATGATCGTCGGCGATGAGAATCCGTATCATGCGACCCCTTCCAAGAGCGGCAGGCGAACCCTCACGGTCGTCCCCATTCCCTCAGCCCCAAGGATCGAGATGTCGCCACCCCATTGTGCAGCCCGTTCTCGCATCCCAAGCAACCCCAAGGAATTGTGGTTGGCCAGGCTAGATTCCGGAATACCTCGACCGTTATCGCAGACTTCGAGAACAAGCCAGCCATCGGAAATGCCCAAATGGATACGGGTGTGAGAGGCCTGGGCATGACGCGCCACGTTGGTGAGGATCTCCTGATAGATGCGAAAGATCGCCGTGGCCTGATCCGGCCCGATCGGAATGGGAACCGGCGGCATCGACCATTTACATCGTATCCCAGTCCGCTTCTCAAAATCACGTGTCTGCCAGTCGAGGGCGGCCGCCAGGCCAAGTTCATCCAACACACTGGGTCGCAATGCGGTCGCAATCGCGCGCACGGTCTGGATCGTGACCTCAAGATCTCGCATCGTCCCCTGGATGCGCTCCAGCAGTTGCCCCCGACTATCAGCCGTCTCTGGAATGGAGAGCCGTCTCGCCACCCAGGACAGATCAAGCTTCAAGCTGGTCATGGCTTGCCCCAACTCATCGTGGACCTCGCGGGCGATCCTCGTCCCTTCTTCTTCCCGTGCCGAGTGCAGTCGCGTCGTCAAGGCCCGCAGCTGGTCTCGGGATTGGCAGAGCTGGAGATCAGCTTCCTTGCGTTGAGTCATATCGACCATGAGACTGAGCAATCCGCAAATGGTGCCGCTTGGATCCCGAAGGGGCGCCGTCGACAGGCTGATGCAGACAGGAGTCCCATCCTTCTTGTGTCGTATGACTTCCAGATCCGTGAAAGCTTCGTCCTTTATCACGCGTTCTCGCAAGAGCCGGTGCTCGTCCAATTGCTCTGGCGCCACAGTCGGAAGGGGGCGCCCCAACACTTCGTCTTCGCGCCAGGCAAAGATGTGTTCCGCCGCTGGATTCCAGAGCTGGCAGAGGCCATCGGCGTCAAGGATCACGATCCCGACCGGAGACGCTTGGACCAGGGCGGCCAGTCGCTCATTGACCTCCCTGAGCCGATCTTCCGTCGCCTTCCGTTCGGTAATATCAAGCCAGAGGCCAAGGATTTCCTTGGCCTGTCCATCAGGGGTGGTCTGGAGCACCGCCTGATTGAGGAACCAGCGATACGTCCCATCGGCGACCTGCCATCGATACTCTACATTGAGCGTTCCAACTTCTGGAAGACGCTGAAACTCTTGAAGGACCCGCTCGCGGTCATCTGGATGAATCCGGGCCACCCACAGCCCGGTGTCTTTCAAAAACACACCACTGGGGAAGCCGCTCACCTTTTCGATGTTGTCACTCACCCAGAGCGTAGCAAAATCCCCCGACGCTCTCGACGAGTAGATCACCACAGTCAAGGCACGTATCACCAAGGTCTGTTTCGCAAGGCTTTCCTGTAAGGCTTGCTCGGTCCGCCGGCGTGCGGAAAGTCCCCAGTGATAGACCGTTCCCATCACGAAAACAATCACCACGGCGAGGGCGCTGCCAACTTCAGCCACCGTAATCGTCGATTGCCCGAGTGCGCTGGCCCGGTTGGAGTATTCCAGCAGATGGATCTTCTCCGCTTCCCTCATCTCGGTGATCAACGCCCGGATCTGGTCCATTTCATGTTCGCCTTTGCTAGAGAGAAGCAGGTCTCTCGCCGCTGCGAATCCTCGGGAGCGGCGCAACTCGATCAACTCTGCGGCGAACGCTATCCGAGTCTTCACGAGACTGCTGAGTGTATCGATATGTGCTTGCAGCTGAGGCTCATCGGCAATGAGTGTTTTGGCATGCACCAACCTGTCTTCGATTTTGTCCGTGGCTTTCAGATAGGGTTCCAGGAACGAGCTCTCTCCTGTGATGATATAGCCAAGTTGGCCAGATTCGATTTCCTCCATGAGGGAGAGAATATACTGAAGACTTCCCCGAACCTCGCGGCTATGGACCATCTGAGCCGAGCTGTGGATGAACTCGGTCGAATTGCGGTCGGCGACGAAGCCAATACCCAGCAGGAGCGCCAGCATGAGTACAACGGCGATTTCTGTTTTCCTCTCAAGACTCAGCTGCATCATGTCCGTTCTTAGAGAGCGCTCTCAGAATCTGAAGGCAGATCCATGACGATCGGGTCGCGAGACGCTATCCTATCACGCCCACTGCATCCGGAGTGGTCTCCGCCGGGGCCAGTGTCGTTCGAAAGATGAAATGCAGAAGCGGCCTGTTGCGGGCAGTACTACGATGTGGCCGCGAACCAACTATACATTATTAAATGGGGAACCTTTCTCCTGCGACGCTCACCCGAAGGAGACGGAAGGGTTTGTCTTCTCTGAGGATCCTAGTGAGTCGAATCTCCCGAGGCTGTCAGCGCCTCGCTATTTCGACTGTGGGATTGCACCGACAGAGCCATCAGGAGAGAGAAAGAGCCCATTTCCCTCGGCGTTGTATCAGTCAACTGATCCATGCGGTTCTTAGTGAATGGGCGACACGCGGGAGCGGCGGGCATGGGCTAATTGGATCAGCGGGGGACAAATCTCGCCACAGGAATTCCACGTTAAGGTATCTGTGCGATGGTATCAAGGGCGCCACAGGATGGTCGCAACTCAAAGTCCGGCACGACGTTGAGATGGAGCAACCGCTCGATGGGCAATGGCTCATTGAGAATGGATTGAAGCCGTGGGGCGAGGCGAGCCGTTGTGCTGCCCGCTGGTCCTGTGAGCAGGATGTACTTGGTGACGCGCCGATCCAGCTGTCTGACGTATCGATATAATCTGGAGGTTTCGTCCGGCAGGTCAAAGCTCATAACGCCAATCTCAAGAAGGTTGGACCGCGGACCGCCATGCGTGCGCTTCCATGCATCGCTTACCTTTTCCCCAGCCACCTAGCCAAGGAGTCACCTCAACCATCAGCCGCTTCGACTGGACCGTCACCCCAGCGGTGCTGCGTCAATCAGATGACTGCCGCAGCGTAAAGGGATGCTGAATCCCCCCGAGGGCCTTCTGAACATCGGAAGGCCCTCCCCCTCTTCTTCGCGTTCTGTCTCGCGATCGCGCTCCCCTCTCGCGTCCCTCAGACCGCGTCAGAATGGCGCAAAGTCCAGCCCCTGTGGAACCACGGGCGGCACCTCGATCTTGGAATGTTGTAGGGAACTGGGTGGCGTCGGGCGTTCTCCCAGCGTGACACTGAGAGTGCGTCTTGTGCCGTCTCGAAACAGTGTAAGCTCAATGGATTGCTCGGCCTTCAGTTGCTGGAGCACCTTGGCATATTGCTCGCTGGTCTTCACGTCCTGCCCATTGATCTCGA
>JANYAJ010000157.1 GCA_025361385.1 Nitrospira sp. | reverse complement strand
CAATTCGGCGGGCAACAGAGTTTCATGGTCAACTTTGCGTTGGCCGAAGCGGTGGCCAAGCAGGTCGAGGCCGGCACCATGACCATCGAGAGCCAGCGTGAATTCGTAGGGCGCAGCTTAGGGACCAACGTCTTGACCTTGATGGATCTCATGGCCACCCACCCTTCCGCCGGTACGAGCATGGCGCCGTGGGAGCAGGACCGGCTGATGCTCAAGACCCTCCTGGCATTGAACGAGAGCTACCAGAGTCCCTATGCGCGCCAGCTGGACTTTCCCATTCCGTTGGAGATGCCACCGGAGGAGCGAGAGATGCTCCAGGCCCTCGTGCGTGCGCTGAAGCCGACAGGGATTCCCGACACCGTCGCCTATCTCACAGAGGAAGAGCTGATGTCGGCCTCGAAGGACCTCGAAGACATCGGCTACGACCCCCAGTCGTTTATGATCGCCTTAACCGCACCACCGAGCCCTGTCGATTATTATCACGCCTATATCCGGCCTCGCTGATTCTTAGCCCGCATTATTCATGACGGTTCGTCATGAAAGTGCCGAGCCGCGTCGCGAGACGGGCGCGCGGAGGCTCGAAGACCTGAGGCATACGTGAATAGTATGTCGAAGGACTGAGGGGCGAGCCCGCCCGCCGCCAGGCTTGTCGCAGCAGCGAGTCGGTGCTTGCAGTGGAAGCGCTCATGAATAATGTGGGCTAGCAAGAGGCTGGAAAAATCCGCCAGCATCGTTCTCGCATCGTTCGGCCCTTCAACGGGGACCCGGCCGCCTCACCACTCGGCGGCGCGCACAAACGTGGTGCTCCTTATTCGTCGCACCGTGCGCCCTCAAGGGTCCGCCTCAGGCCTTCACTCGCCGCCGCCTTGCTGGACGAACTTTTTGAGCATCCTGCGAATTTGTGTCCTGCTGTCTTAGAGATGTGGGCCCTTGGATTTCCGGCAGCCCGGCGACGTTTCTTCGCAGAGGGCTAGGGTACAACCGCTCTATTGCCGAATTTCTGCTTGACTAATTTCTTGTTCTTCTATAGCCTTCCCCCCGTTTGGGGAATAAGGCCCACCTTTCGAGCGGTCTAACGCCGGAGGGCCTGAGTGGGACATAACGAGAAAGCGAGTCATTGATGTTTGGATCATTTGGATGGATGGAATTGGTGCTGATTCTGATCATCGTGTTGATCATTTTCGGCGCCGGCAAGATTCCGCAGTTGGGTGAAGGGCTTGGGAAGGCGATTAAGGGATTTAAGAAGAGCGTCAACGAGGCCGATGCCATCGACGTGACGCCTCCTCCGTCCGATGCGCCGGACATGGCGCCGACGCAGATCGCACAAACGCAGGCTGCCCCGCAGGCCGCGGCACCGGTTGAAGTAGCGCAGCAGGTCAAGCAAGGCTAACAACGAATGGGCTAGAGGCAAGAGGCTAGTGGAAAAAGATCTCAGAACCGGTCCCCCTCTCCTCTCGCCACTCACCCCTTGCCAAGGTTTCAACTATGTTTGGACTCGGCGCCGGCGAAATTCTCATCATTTTAGTGATCGGGTTCTTGCTGTTCGGCCCCAAGCAGTTGCCTGAAGTCGGTCGCCAGATTGGCAAAGCGGTCAAGGGCTTCAAGGAAACGGCGGAAGATCTCAGAAAGTCGGTGGAGCCGGAGATCAACATGATCCAGCAGGAAGTGAAGATGGTCGAGCAGGACTTTCAAGCCTCCATCAAAGATGCCGAGGAGCAGATCAACGCGGCCGGGAAACAGGCAGATGACGGAGCCAAGTCCATCAGCCAGTCGGGCCAGGCCTAACAGGCGGCGAGAAAAGTGGGAATGGCGAGGCGAGTAAGTCCGGGAGTCGATGGACCACCAGTCAGAAACCTGAAAATCGTTTGTCAGATCAAGTCGGTTCGGGCAAGTTGGTAGTGGTTATGGGAGGAAGAGAAGCCGTTGGCACAATGGTTTCTTAGTCTTCGGGTAGAGGTAGGATGATCGTGAGTGAGTCAATGACCGTGCATGCAGTTGGATGTCAAGTCGGCAGCGCAGCGCCGGAAGATGCACCGGTGGCGGCTGTTATCCAATCCACAGGAGGAACTCTTATGCAAAGTATCCACGGACGGATCAGGTGGGCTAGTGCGGCCACCTTCTTCAGTGCGGCCGTCATGGCTGCGGGCCTGTCGTTCACGACGGCCCCGGCGCAAGCCGCGTTTGAATTGCCG
>JANYAJ010000152.1 GCA_025361385.1 Nitrospira sp. | reverse complement strand
ATCGCGTGTGATCCAGTACTGTTTCATGACGGGCTCTGAATCCTGAACCCCAGCACGAGGAGCACCGCCAGGTGTGCAGGGTAATAGAGATAGAACCACCGTGAAGCTCGTGGAATCTCGATCGTGACGAGCGAGGCCATCCCAACGAGGACAACAAACGACGCGCAGGCCCACCCATTGCCGTTGATCAGCGTGAGGCCAGCGGTCCCGGCTAACCATAAGAGCAGCGCGCCCCCTGTCGGGTGTTTCATATACAGCCAGGCGCCAACACAGAGCGCGACACCCGGCCACCAAAATTCCACGAGGGCCCCACCCAGGAGAAAGACCGATGTTACTTTGATTTTCCAGAAGGGCCGACGTGACTCGATCACGTACATACTGCCCACCGCAACAGCGAGCGTGAACATGCAGTTGAGCGGCCACCACCCAAACCCGAGCCCCCCTAACGCGATGAACGGGATCGAGGCGATCGTTCCACAGCAGAGCAGACGAGTCAGGACTCGGGCATACACTGTAGGATCGCGGTTCTGGACCCGCGCGAGGTTGTAGGCGAGCACGATGCCAAAGAGCGGGAAAGCCACGCGGCCCGCTTCATAGACTCCAGGCACGGTGGGCATCAGGCCGTATTTCTGGGCATGGTCCGCCGTCATGAGGATGAGTCCCAGCCATTTCATGGCTTCCACGGCACCGTCTGACAACTCGATACGAGGCCACGTCCAGGACTGGCTCATCCCCTACCGCCCTTCTCTCGTGCGCTCCTGTGCAGGGATTCGCGTCGGATTTGGAACTTGATCGGTGCGGGCTGCGGCTGGATCAAAGACCTGGACCACCGGCTCATGGGTTGCCACTCGCGCAGCGGCGATGACTCTGTCGCGCGCTTCGACTCCGAGGGTCTGTAAATTGAGGACGTCCCATTTGTTGCGCTTGGCTGGTTGGGGTGCCATGCCCACGACCTCCCCGGCTTCATTCTTGAACGGCGATTGGACCGTCACGCGCTCATGCGCCCGTTGGATGAGCGCCACTGCGTCCCCTGGTTTCGCCCCGCTCTGCTCCATCGCGCGAGCCAGATCCACGCCCCAGACTTCCTTCTCCCCTTTCGCCGTCGTGACTTTCACGACATAGCTCAGCTCGGCTTTTTTGTCATGGCCGTACGCAGCCTTGCCATGTTCGAGGATCGTGCCGACCACGAGTCGTTCACCCTGGAGCCGTGCGGTAGCTTCCTCCACCACCGCCGCGATCATCGCGGCCGAGTCGCCACGTTCACGCAGAATGGTCTGAAGCGTGTTGATCGCGATGTTCTGTGACGCCGTCAACGGGTCCGGCTCTTTGTCACCAGGACTGGTCGAATGGGGACGAGGCGTACCCGGTTCAACGCGATCCTTCGGTGGTGTTGTGGGACTCTCTCCCTTGCGCTCCGCCAGTCTCACGCGATCGATCTCGCGCGGTTCGTATCCCTGTACCTCGATACCCGCCATCGTGGCGCTCATCCAGGCCTCGGCTTTAAATGTGTCCGACCCTTTGACATGGAGCGAGGTCCAGCCTTTGGCCTGAGCCGAAAGCAGCATGCCGTGGATCACGGCGGGATCCTCATGCTCGGTGGTCAGGCTGGTTCCGTGATCGGCAAACGCCACTCTGTCCGTTTCACCAGGGCCACGAAAATAAAATTGGTTGTCGGCTTGGAGGAAGCGATGCCGTAAGGATTCGGCGGCGGCTTCGTGCTTATTCAACAGGGGTTCAGGCTGTCTCGTTCCCGATCGACTCTCCCGAGGGAGCCCCTTCTCCTTCGTACTGTCCCTCTCTTTCCCCTCACGCTCCAGCAATGCATTCATCGGGAGTCCTCCTGGCTGCTGGCACTATGCCGGCAGAGTCCATGTTCTTCACCGAGACCTGCTCTCGGGCTCAGAAAGTTGGAGGCGGGATCAACCCATCCATAGGCACTCGCGTCCCCGATCTTCTGTCCGCAGAGATCAATTGGTTCCTCTGTGATCGGGATTATGGCCGGCGCTGCGATCGGAGATTTGGCCTGGGCTCTGGTCGCCTCCTTGTCTTTCTTCGGGGCCTGGTTAGGGGCTCGACCGAAGGGCGGAGGACTCATGACGCCGGCCTGCTGCGCTTGGCGCACCGGTCCCTTCTCCGATTCCAGTTGCTGTCGTTGTAAGAGGGTCACGTAGGCCTTCAACTCCTGAATCTGCTTCGTGAGCGCGTCGATGTGACGTACGAGCCCGTTGCGCTCCACTCGGTCCCGCTGATCGATCTTCACCCGTTCGCGATATCGGTTGATGCCCTCTTCGGAATTGACCGGAGTGCGAGACGTACCCGATGGCACCACCGGAATCGGCGCACAGGCGAACAACAGCACCGTCGCGAGAGAGAGGATCACAGCTCGACCGTGCCACGTCTTCATAGGGTTCTCCTGGTTAACTTTCTCGTTCTACGGATAGATCAACAGCGCTGCGTGGAGTGGCTGACTCCACGACAGGGTTCTCAGCCGCGGGGGTGAGGCGTGGGGTGCCGTTTGTTGTTCTTACCTCGCCGGTGCCGGTCGGCACGTCTGGCTCTGTCCACTGCAACTGCGCAAAAAATGCATCGACCAGCTGGGTGACCTCTGCGACATTTGGTACGTCACGTTGGACGATCGGCGGCAACCGCCCTGGATCGATGGCGAGTGTGGCTGGGTCGATCGGTTCGTTGACGGTCAAGGGCCGCATGCGCCGTTCCACCTTGGCCCTGTGGAGATCCAAGTCGAGGAGGGGAATCTCCACCGAGAGGTCCTTCCGCACAAAGGCGGCCGCTTCGAACTCAGTCTGGGTCGGGAGCCGGCGGCCTAAGGCTGCGAGAGACGGGCTCACTTCTTTCAACCGATTCACCAAGATGGGATCGAGGTAGAAACAGGCTTTGTCGCAGAGGATGGGTTTTGTATTGGTGAGGGTAATGATCTGGCGCGTCGGTCCCAACTCCTTTAATTCTTGTGGCAACAAGAGTGCGCGCGCGTGATCGGAGCTATTGGAGCTGGTGGAGGCCTGCCTAGCCTGGCCCCAGCCTCTCGGCTGGCTCATGCCCGTCGAGAGGGCTTTTGCCGTGTAGGTCCCCAGCATCTGCGAATACTCGTTGGCGTCTTGTTGCTCACGCGGCGCAAACAGCACCTGGCAGGCGTGATTGGTCACAAAGGTCCGCGCATCCTTTTCTCCGTAGATCGAGGCCAGTTGGGACAGGCTTTGAATGATCGGAACGATTCGAATGTTATAGCCCGCGAGAAAGCCCACAGCCTTAGCCAGAATCTCGACGCGCCCGATCGCCGGGAATTCATCGAGGAACAGGACACAGTGGTACTTCAGCGCGGGATTCGTGGCGGGGAGCTCAACCGTGTTCTGCTGGATGAGTTGCGAGAAGAAGAGATTGACCAACAACGAGGCCTCGCTCAGGCGATTCGCCGGAATCCCGACATAGATAGACATGCGAATCGTTCCGATCATTCAAAGCCTGTCCCAACTGGCCTCGATCTACGGAGAAAAGGATGCGCGGACCTTTGTGACCAATCACGCCTGCCAGGTGCTGTTTGCGC
>JANYAJ010000151.1 GCA_025361385.1 Nitrospira sp. | reverse complement strand
TGACACGGCAGAAGAGCGGGTGCTGAAGTCCTTTGGCGAGCGCGTCACCTTTCTTCGCACGGGCGAAGGCTATACCTGGGACACCCAGGATCGTGAACGGGATACGAAGTTCGCCCAAGAGGCCTGGGGTAAGGTCTGCGGGTTTTTGCAAGATCCTTCCTATGGGATGGTCATCCTCGACGAATTCAATATTGCACTCCGTCATGACTATGTTCCTCTCGAAGATGTGTTGCCGGTTCTCCGTGGTCGTCCACCCATGCAGCATGTGGTGATCACCGGTCGCGGGGCCAAGGAGGCTTTGATCGAGGAGGCTGATCTGGTCACGGAGATGAAGCAGGTCAAGCATCCCTTTCGAAAAGGGATCAAGGCGCAGGCGGGGGTGGAGTTTTGAGAGGGCCGGTGACGAAGACGTGCGAACATTGCCACGATACGTTCGAGTGCCGGGGCTATCAATGCTGGTGCGGGACTCTCGGGGTTACGCAGCAGCAGATGGACTGGATCGCCGCGCGGTATAAAGAATGTCTTTGCCCCGTCTGTTTGGGGAAAGTCGCCGCCGGCGAGTTGGGACCTCAATCCACGACTCACACCGAGCGGGCGACATAAAGGAGTGCAACGAGCGATGTTGGATGATGGCCGATTTTCAGACGTCGAGCGGGACGCGGTGTATCGTGCGATTTTCGAACGGCGCGATGTCCGTAGGAATTTCTTGCCGGCGCCGATACCGGATTCAGTCTTGACGCGGGTCTTGACGGCCGCGCACCATGCCGGATCGGTCGGATTCATGCAGCCATGGGATTTTGTGGTGATCCGCGATCCTGCCGTGAAGAGCGTGGTCAAAGACTTGTTTTACACGGCGAACGCCGAAGCTGCCATGAAGTATCGGGGGGAACGAGCCGCGCTCTATCGAAGTCTCAAGCTGGAAGGCATCGAAGAAGCGCCGATCAATATTGGCGTGACTTGTAGCCGTCAGCGTGGCGGCCCTCATGTGCTGGGCCGTTCTACGGTGCGCGATACGGATTTGTATAGCACCTGCTGTGCGATCCAAAACCTTTGGCTGGCCGCACGGGCGGAAGGCATCGGGGTTGGCTGGGTCAGCATTCTGGACCATGGAGCCTTGAAGCTGGTGCTCGGTATCCCCAAGCCGGTCAAGGTGTTGGCCTATCTCTGTCTCGGCTATGTCTCGGAATTTGCGACACAGCCAGACTTGGAAGCGGCAGGGTGGCGCGCGAGGATTCCGGTTGATGAGCTCATTCACTACGAATCGTGGGGAAAGAAATTGCAGGGCGACAGGAGGACGGGCGATGCGCATCACGAAGGTGTACACGAGAACGGGAGACGCGGGAAAAACTAGGTTGGCCGGAGGGCAGCAGGTGTGGAAGGACAGCCTTCGCGTTGAGGCCTATGGCACTCTCGATGAGCTGAATGCGGTGGTCGGGGTGGTACGGGTAATGAATGCCGAGACGGTGGGGATGTATGAGCAGGCGGAGCAACTCGAAGAGGATCTCCGCTGGATCCAGAACAAACTGTTCGATCTGGGTGGCATTCTAGCGACGGCCCCTGGGCAAGAGTTCAAGAATATGCCGCAGGTCACGGCAAAAGACGTGACGAAGCTGGAGAAGATGATCGATCGCTGCCAGAAAGATCTGGCTCCGCTCAAGGAATTTATTCTGCCAGGCGGAGGGAAGGTGTCAGGGTTTTTGCATCAGGCAAGAACGGTGTGCCGCCGGGCGGAGCGGATCTGTGTGCATCTCTCGCGGGAAGAGCCGGTCGATGCGGCGCAGATCAAGTTCGTGAATCGGTTGAGCGATGCCTTGTTTGTTCTGGCGCGTTGGGCGGCCAAGACCCAGGGGGAGCCGGAATTCCTCTGGCAACGTGATACGGGAAAGTGACGAGTGAGGGGTGATCGGTGGCAGGAAAGCAACGGAGGAAGTCGCGGCTCATTCTTGTGTTGGGTGGTGCGGCGTCCGGCAAGAGCCAGGTGGCACTCGACCTGGCAGGTCAGAGAGGGCCAAGGGCCTTTGTGGCGACGGGGCAGGCGTTGGATCGGGAGATGGAAGTCCGGATCGAGCGGCACCAGGCCACGCGCGCGTCCGATTGGGCGACGGCGGAAGTGCCGACTGATCTCGCACAGTGGTTTTCGCATAAAGGCATTATTTATCAGTCAATTGTGCTTGATTGTCTCACGCTATGGTTGAGTAATATGAAGGGGCTGCGGCTGCGTGATGGAGACGTATTTGAAGCGACGGCCAGCCTATTAGGTGCCATTCGAGCGACGAAGGCCCGCGTGGTGATCGTGAGTAATGAATTGGGGCTTGGGCTGGTGCCTGCGACAAAACCTGTTAGGGCGTTTCGTGATCTGGCAGGGAAGGTGAATCAGCAGGTGGCGGCAGAAGCCGATGAAGTCTATCTGACTGTCAGCGGCCTCCCGCTACGATTGAAATAAGAGGGGTGTCGAGGATGTTGTTCCAAGAAACCATTGACCGAATTCAGCCGACCGACTCTCGACTCTTGGCACAGGCGCAGGCGCGTCTCGATCGATTGACGAAGCCGATCGGCAGCCTAGGCCGGCTGGAAGAGTTGGCTGCGCGTTATGTCATGATCACCGGGGAATTGAAGCCGAAGGTCCCAACCGGAGCGGTTTTTACCTTCGCGGCCGATCATGGAGTGACGGTTGAAGGGGTGAGCGCCTATCCCTCCGCCGTGACGCCTCAGATGGTCTTGAACTTCTTGCGCGGTGGCGCTGGGGTGAATGTGCTGGCGCGCCATGCTGGCCTTGAGGTGCGGGTGGTCGATATCGGAGTCAATTTCGACTTTGCAGCGGTGCCAGGACTGATTCATAAGAAAGTCATGCCCGGCACGAAGAATCTCATGAAGGAATCGGCGATGAGCCCCGCGCAGGCCGAGCAAGCGATTCACGTCGGGATAGAACTGGCCACTGAGGCTTCTCAACAGGGCATCGGCTTGATCGGGACCGGTGAAATGGGGATCGGCAACACGACGGCGAGCTCAGCGATTACTGCTGTGATGACGGGCCGGCCGGTTTCCGAGGTGACAGGCCGGGGAACGGGGATTGACGATGCCGGTCATGCTCACAAGATCGACGTGATTCGGCAGGCGCTTGCATTCCATCGGCTCGACTCAGCGGATGCGATGAAGGTCCTTGCCAACGTGGGAGGACTGGAAATCGCGGGGCTGGCCGGTCTGATGCTCGGTGCGGCAGCGGCTCGTGTTCCTGTCGTGTTGGACGGCTTTATCGCAGGAGCAGCCGCGTTGATCGCTGTGGGTGTACAACCGCACTGCAAAGACTATCTCATCGCATCCCACCGGTCCGTAGAGCGCGGCCATCAGGC
>JANYAJ010000150.1 GCA_025361385.1 Nitrospira sp. | reverse complement strand
GGACACGGCATGGATGATGACGACGATGATGGAAGGTGTTGTGACGAATGGGACGGGGGCGAAGGCGGCCATTCCCGGATTTCGCGTGGCCGGTAAAACCGGGACCGCGCAAAAAATCGATCCGCGAACCGGCGCCTATTCCTCTACGCAGTTTGTCGGGTCGTTTGTCGGCTATGTGCCGGCGGAGTCTCCACGGTTGGCGATGATTGTGGTCATCGATGAACCTCAGGGCGAGGCCTGGGGCGGGACCGTCGCCGCGCCAGTATTTCGGCGAGTAGGCGAGCAGGTGCTCAATTATCTTGGCGTGTCCAGGGAGGACACGGTGAAGATCGCATTGGCGGCCAGGGACAACTAAGAGGCTATGGCGCGAGATCCCCTCACGGTCACGCAGTTGCTCGCAGCCCTTCAGGGGCAGGTTGAGATTCAGGAGCAGCGCGGCGATGTGAATCGTCCGGTGCATGGGATCGCGGACGATTCGCGGGCCGTGACCGGTGGGAGCCTTTTTGTTGCCGTCAAGGGCGAGCGCGTTGATGGGCACGATTTTGTCGAGCAGGCGATCAAGGCCGGAGCTGGTGCGGTGATTGCACAGGCGGCAGTGGCATCCGGGTCGGTGCCGTTCGTGCGGGTGGCTGATTCGCGCAAGGCGCTCGGTCTTCTCGGCAGCCGGTTTTATGGCGATCCCTCCGCCCGTCTAAAGATGATTGGCGTGACTGGCACGAACGGGAAGACGACGACCACTTACATTTGCAAATCGCTCCTGGAAGGAATCGGTCGACGGGTGGGATTGATCGGCACGGTGGGGTATCAGATCGGGCAGGAGATCTTCCCTGCCTCTCACACAACGCCTGGCGCGCTTGATCTACAGCAGTTGTTGGCGAAGATGGTCGAGGCTGGGCTCAATGCCGCAGTCATGGAAGTGTCGTCCCATGCCCTCGCGTTGGACCGGACCTCTGGCTGCGAGTATGACGTGGCGGTCTTCACGAACCTCACGCAGGATCACCTCGATTTTCATCACACGATGGACGAGTACTATGAGGCGAAGTTGCGACTGTTCACGGGATTGGCCGGAGGGCAGAAAGTCGGGAAGCGCGCCATCGTCAATCTGGACGATCCTCGTGGAAAGGCGATCCAGACGGCCTGTCCTGTGCCGGTCTGGGGTTATGCCATTCAGAGCCGGGCCGATCTCAAGGCGGAAGGAGTGCGTCTCTCGCTTGTCGGGACGACCTTCACCGCGGCCACTCCGAGCGGAACGTTCACGGTCGAAAGCCGGTTGGTCGGAGAGCACAACGTCTATAACTTGCTGGCGGCGATCGGCGTGGCGTTGCACGACGGGGCCACGATCGATCAAATCCGCGAGGCGACGGCGCATATCGCCAATGTCCCGGGGCGATTCGAGCGGGTCTCGTCCGGGCAAGACTTTACTGTCGTCGTCGACTATGCCCATACGGACGATGCGCTCGTTCGGCTGCTCACGGCCGCGCAGGCCTTGAAGACCGATCGAATCATTACGGTATTCGGCTGTGGTGGTGATCGAGATCGGGGAAAACGGCCCAAGATGGGACGTGCCGCCGTGGAACACAGTGACGTGGTGATCCTAACGTCCGATAACCCTCGAACCGAAGACCCGATGGAGATCCTCCGCGAAGTCGAGGTCGGCGTACGCGAGGCGCTCGCGCACCGTAGCCACGTGCAATATCGCTTGGTGCCAGACCGCCGTGAGGCGATCGGGGCAGCCATTCGTGAGGCGCATCGTGGCGACATGGTGCTCATTGCCGGTAAGGGGCATGAAGACTATCAAATCGTCGGCACCAAGAAGTTTCATTTTGACGATCGTGAGGTGGCTCGCGAGGCGATTCAGCAATTGCAGGATTGCGCGTGAAAGCCCAGGCCACGGTTGGGGGCGCACAGGATGAGGAATTAATGGGACTCTTTACGGTCGAGGAATTACGAGAAGTCATCAGCGTGAAAGTCCTTGCGGGACAGGACTCGTCATCGGGCAAGCGCCCGATCAGACAGGTTACGACGGATTCGCGATCCATTCGCCGCGGCGATCTCTTTGTCGCCCTCAGAGGCGAGCAATTCGACGGCCATGATTTTGTCCCGGCCGTCCTTGCGCAAGGCGCGGCCGGAGCGATCGTGCACGATGAGTATCGCCTTCCACCAAGTTCTGCAGCGGTTCGACGGATCGAGGGACGGCCTGCGCCGTTTCTCTTCGGTGTGCGCGATCCGCTGTTTGCCTACCAGCAGTTGGCGACGCATCATCGCAGCCGGTTCAATATTCCCGTCGTGGCGGTGACTGGAAGCAACGGCAAGACGACGACGAAAGAGATGGTGGCGGCGGTCTTGGCGCAACGGTGGCCGGTGTTGAAGACCGAGGGGAACTTCAATAATCGGATCGGCGTGCCCTTTACCCTGTTTCGTCTCACCTCTCGCCATCAAGCGGCTGTGATTGAGATGGGGGTGGATCAGCAGGGGCAGACGACCAGGCTCTGCGAAATCGTCAGGCCCACGATCGGGCTGATCACCAATATCGGCCCCGATCATCTCGAGTTTTTCGGCAGCATGGAAGGATCGGCGCAGGCCAAGGCGGAACTGTTGGACCAGCTTCCGGCCGATGGCACGGCGATTTTGAACGCCGACGATCCCTACTTCGACTATCTCGCGTCGCGGGCGCAATGCCGAGTCATGTCGTTCGGATTTTCGGAGATGGCCGATGTCCGCGCGAGCGGGGTCACGTCCGATGTGCGCCAGGGCACGACCTTTCGCTTGCACCTCCCTGGAAAGAGCCGTCCCGTGACTGCGCGAATCAAGGTGCATGGAACACACAACGTGACCAATGCGCTTGCCGCCGCCGCGGTGGGTGCGGCGTTGAACCTGTCCGGTTCGATGATTGTCCAAGGGCTCGGTCGATTCCGTCCTGCCGCGATGCGATCACAGGTGGTGACCCATCATGGTGTTCATATTATCAACGATTGCTACAATGCCAACCCTGCTTCGATGAAAGCCGCACTTCAATTGTTGGCACAGTGGAGCCCGGCGCGTGAACGGATTGCCGTGCTGGGAGACATGCTCGAACTCGGATCTGAGACAGGCCAGATGCATCGGGAAGTTGGGCAGTTTCTTGCCACGCAGGGGCTGTCGCGGTTGATCGTCTGTGGCCCATTGGGTCGGAAGATCGCGGATGGAGCCAGGCAGGGCGGGATGGCAGGTTCGCAGATCGAAGAGTTGGCCGATGCGGGAGCCGCTGCTGATTTTCTTAAGAAGATCGTGAGGCAGGGCGATGTGGTGTTAGTGAAGGCCTCCCGCGGCATGAAAATGGAGCAGGTGGTGCAGGTATTGACGGGGATGAGGGCGGTTATCAAGCAGGCGTCGTAAGAAGTCGGCGCCCATCCTACGCAAGGTTCGGTCAGGCAGACGGATCACTCTGAAGGTAAAGACGGTATGCTCTACAACTGGTTGTACCCGCTTCATACGGACTATTCGTTCCTGAACGTGTTTCGCTATCTGAGCTTCCGGATCATCTATGCGGCCGTGACCGCATTCTTGATCGCCTTTGTGCTGGCCCCCTGGGTGATCAGGAAGTTGCAGGAAATTAAGCTCGGTCAGCAGATTCGCAACGACGGTCCCAAGAGTCACTTGGTGAAGAGTGGGACACCCACAATGGGCGGAATCCTTATCCTCTTCGCGGTGGTCCTCTCGACGCTTCTGTGGGCGGATATCGCGAAGCCCTACGTCTGGCTGGTGCTCGCGGCCACGCTGGGGTTCGGGGCGATCGGATTTGCCGACGACTACCTCAAGTTTATCAAGTCCCAATCGAAGGGGCTGTCGGCGGGGCAGAAGTTCACGGCGCAAGTGGCGGTGGCCTTGGGAATTGCGGTGGTGCTGTATTTCTTGCCTGGCTATACCACCAAGCTCAGCATTCCATTTTTCAAGAATGTCGTGCCGGATCTCGGCTGGCTCTATATCGGCTTTGCCGTGTTGGTTATTGTCGGGAGTTCCAATGCCGTCAATCTGACAGATGGACTCGATGGGCTCGCGATCGGGCCCGTCATGATTGCGGCATTGGCCTATACGATCGTGGCCTATGTCGCGGGCCATCGACTGATGTCGGACTATCTGCTTATTCAGCACATCGAAGGGGCCGGCGAGCTGGCGGTATTTACCGCTTCGATCCTGGGGGCGAGCCTGGGATTTCTCTGGTTCAATACCTATCCGGCCACCGTGTTTATGGGAGATGTCGGGTCGCTTCCACTGGGCGCGGCGCTGGGTACGGTGGCAGTGATCAGCAAGCACGAGTTGCTGCTGTTGATGGTCGGCGGAGTATTTGTCATTGAAGCGGTCTCGGTCATTTTTCAGGTCATCTCGTTCAAGTCGCGCGGGAAACGTATTTTTCTCATGGCGCCAATCCATCATCACTTTGAGATGAAAGGGTGGGAGGAGCCTAAGGTCGTGGTGCGCTTGTGGATCATCGCCATCCTGCTGGCCTTATTGAGTCTGAGCACCTTGAAACTCCGGTGATGGCATGGCGGGAGTAACAGCAGTGGAACTTGCGGGCACACGTGTTACGGTCATGGGACTTGCTAGAAGCGGCGTGGCGGCTTGCCGCCTGCTGCAGTTGGCGGGCGCGCGCGTGACGGTAGCCGATCGCAAGGAGCCGGCGGAGCTGACGGCGATTCTGGGGAGCATCGATCGCGATCACGTTGCGGTGACGGTCGGGGCGCGGTACGAATCCTCGCTTGATGAGGCAGACCTGGTGGTGATCAGTCCCGGTGTGCCCTACCGCTTAGCCTCGCTTGAGGCAGTGCGTCGGCGCGGGGTGAAGGTGATCAGCGAATTGGAGTTGGCCTCTCAGTTCTTTCGGAGCCCGCTTCTGGCGATTACCGGAACCAACGGCAAGAGCACGACCGTGACCTTGATCGGTAAGTTTCTCGCCGAGAGTGGCAAACGCGCGTTTGTCGGAGGCAATTTGGGCACCGCCTTGAGCGAAGCGGCGGTAGAAGACCTGCGTGCCAGCCAGGCAGGAGCGCCGAGTCCGTTCGACTACCTCGTCGTAGAGGTTTCCAGTTTTCAGCTGGAAACGGTCGATCGATTCCATCCCTGGATCGCGGCCCTGCTCAACGTGACGGTCGATCATCAGGATCGATATGAGTCGCTGGACGAATATGTCGCGGCGAAGCGGCGGATCTTCGAGAATCAAACTGCGTCCGATTTTGCCCTATTCAAC
>JANYAJ010000079.1 GCA_025361385.1 Nitrospira sp. | reverse complement strand
GGCGCAGCCATTCGGGACATCCTGGCTGTTTTTCGGCGACGCTGGCCGACGCTCCATGTTCTTATTGCCCCGGTTCAAGTTCAGGGGGAGAGTGCCGGGCGTCAAATTGCTGAGGCGCTGACGGCCCTGAACGACCTGGGTTCTGTGGATGTCATCATTGTCGGACGAGGTGGAGGATCGTTGGAAGATCTCTGGAGTTTCAACGAGGAGATCGTGGTGCGCGCCATTGCGGCCTCCCATGTCCCCGTGGTATCGGCGGTCGGGCATGAAATCGATGTGACACTTGCCGATTTCGTCGCCGATCTCCGAGCGCCGACGCCATCGGCGGCAGCGGAGGCTGTGGTTCCGGTGTTGGCTGAGATCGTGGAACGATTGCGGGAGCTCACGGTTCGTGCAGGACAAGTGATGCTTCGGCATTGTGCCTTCGAGCGGCAGCGGCTCGATGCCGGCATTCGAGGGGTGACGGACGTACACTTCCGCCTCCAGGAAGCGGCGCAACGGACAGATGATACGGTGGATCGATTGCGCGAGATGGTCCAACAACTGCTCACGGCCGGGCGTGAACGGGTTCACGAGGTGCAGCGCGATCTATCCGTTCTCAATCCTATTCTCGCGATCAAGCAAGGGTTGGCAACCGTCCCGCAGTTTTCACAGCGCTTAGAGGGGCAGATAGGAGTGGCCTTGACGCAACATCGTCATCGCGTCCATGCGCTGCTGGCGCAGCTCCATACGCTCAGTCCATTGGCAGTCCTTGGTCGCGGGTACAGCATCCTTCAGACTGTGCCGGCTGGGAAGATTCTCCATCGAGCGAACGACGTCGCGGTTGGCGAGGAGTTGGAGGCTCAATTGGCAAGCGGGCGACTGAGTTGCAAGGTCACGCGGGTGTTCGACGATTCCGCAGTTTGAAATTGCAAGGTGGTCGAGTATAATGGCGCTTTACATCTGTGAATGAATAACGAGGCGTACTGTGGCAGCGGTAAAGTTTGAACAGGCAATGGCGCGGTTGGAAGCCATTGTTGGCGAGTTGGAGAAAAGCGATCTTCCCTTGGACGAATCGCTCAGGATCTTCGAAGAAGGTATTCGCCTCTCCAAGAATTGCCTCAAGGTTCTTGAAGAAGCCGAGCATAAAGTAGAAGTGCTCGTGCAAGATAAGAACGGCAGAAAACGAATCCACGCCTTCTCCCCAGACGACGAAACCGATGAGCCGTCTTCCTAGGTTTCCTGGTAGGGGCTCCTCTATCCGCCTCCATTCCGTCGTATTGCTTCCATAAGTGACTATGGCGACCACTCCTCGTATTCACAAAGAACGGTTGGACCGTGTGTTGCTGGTGCAGGGCTTGGTGTCGAGCCGTGAGGCCGCGGCTCGAGCGGTCTTGGCGGGCGGAGTCTCGGTTGATGGGATCATGGTGGATAAGCCTGCGAAGCTGGTACCGCTGGATGCGCGGATTGAGGTCGTGCAGCCTGCGTTATTCGTCAGTCGATCAGGCGATAAATTAGCCGCGGCTCTTGACGCGTTTCACATAGATCCACTCGGGGCGGTTGGTATGGACGTCGGCTGTTCGACCGGCGGGTTCACCGATTGTTTATTGCAGCGAGGCGCGACCCGTATTTACGCCATCGATGTGGGGTATGGGCAGTTCGAGTGGAAGCTTCGTCAAGATTCTCGTGTTGTCTTGCTCGAACGGACTAATATTCGGTATGTTGACCGTGCCGTGGTTCCTGAGCCGATCGATCTGGCGGTCATCGATGTATCCTTTATATCGCTGACCTTAGTCTTGCCCGCCGTTGTGCGCCTCCTCAATAGATCCGCGGCGGTTGTCGCGTTAGTCAAGCCACAGTTTGAAGTTGGCAAGGGACAGGTGGGACGAGGAGGAATCGTGCGGGATGATGCACAGCGCGAGGCAGTGACTGAAAAAGTCATTGCTTGTGCGACGCAGTTGGGGCTTCATTTGAAAGGCGTGCTCGACTCTCCTGTGATAGGACGAAAAGGGAATCGGGAGATTCTTGTCGGATTTAGTCTGGGCGATCA
>JANYAJ010000075.1 GCA_025361385.1 Nitrospira sp. | reverse complement strand
GCCTGCACCGCCGCCTTCTGGCCGGCAGGCCCGGTCCCGATCACCAACATATCGTAGTGCGCCATCAGGGTCCTGTCTGCAACGGTTGAGGCTGAGATTTAGGACGAGAGCTTGGCCTATGTTTGCCCTGCAGGATGCTCAAACAGGTCGTCCAGCAAGGCCGCAGCGAGTGCACAACCGAACTGTGAACGATGAACGCAGAACGCTGAAGTGAGAATCGGTTGTTATTCATCGCTCAGCACTCACCGTTCAGCGGTTCCCTGCTAGCTGGCCGTGATCAGTGACTTCGCCACTGCAAACGCTTCATCCAGGTTCGGCAGTTGGGCCAGCTCGGGCGTGATTTGCAGATACCGCACGTGGTTGTGGGCGTCGATGACCATGACGGTACGGGCCAGGATGTGGGGGTCCTTGAGGAAGAGTCCGTAGGTCTTTCCGAATTCGGCACCTCGATAATCCGAGAGGAACGTCACGTTCGCGATATGGGCCTCTTCCGCGAATCGCTTTTGGGCGAATGGCGTATCGATGCTGATGGTGATCAGTTCGACCATTTTATCGAGGCCTTTGTTTTTCTCGCTCAGATAGTGGGTCTGCTGTTCGCAGACTTTGGTGTCGAGCGAGGGGACGACACTGATGATCCTGACTTTGCTCTTGCCCTTGGTGTCGGTGATGTTGATCTGGGAGAGATCCGTCTGTGTTAGTTTGACCTCCCGGAGAGGATCGCCGACTTTAATACCGGTTCCCGAGAGGACTAGGGGGCTTCCTTTGAAGAGGACGGTATGGCCTTCGCCAGACAGGGCACTCCCGTCTGCGACCGTGAGGTTCTTATAAAGAAAACTGGTGCCGCTGGAACTTCCGCACCCGGTGAGCCCGATCATCATACAGAGTGCGGTCCCGACGATCCTTTGATGTGTTGCCTTCATAGATGCGCTCCTAGATCAGGTGACTATATTATCAAGAATGGGGTGGCCGTTCAGCGTTTCTCTGCTGGCAGGCAATTTCAGCATCCTAATTACTGGCGAATAAAGGTGAGGAGTGCCTGGTTGACCAACTCCGGGCGCTCCCACTGCGGGATATGGCCTGCGTGAGGAATGGTCACGAACGTCGAGCCTGGAATGCTGTGGTGGAGTTGGTCTCCGGCCGGGAGGGGAAAGACGCGGTCTTCCTCGCCCCATACAATCAGCGTACGGTGGGTGATGGTCCCGATGCGTGGAGCGAAGTGCTGTTCCCACAGCGGGAGGTTGGTGCCGATGGTGAGGAGGGCCCGGAAGAGTCCTGGCTGCTGGCGATTGTGGTTGGAGCGGTCCAGGACGGCTTGAGTCAACAGGGCCGGATCGTAGACGAATTCACGCAGCGTGGATTCGAGCATTAGGCTGCCAAAGAGCCAATTGCCGAATGAGACCAGCCAGGATGGGGTGCTGGTCGTCAAGGCGCGACGAAGCGAGGGACTGGCCAGGTGTTCCATGACATGAGCCGGGAGTCCATCGATCAGGATGAGCTGTGAGACGCGTGTTGGGTAGTCGAGGGCAAGGCCGATGGCGAGTCCGGCTCCCATGGAGTTCCCCACCACGCTGGCCTGAGAAATGTTGAGCGCATCCATGAAGCCCACGAGAAATGCCAACTGTTGATCCGGCCGGTATTCGATATCGGGTTTGTCTGAAAGCCCTGCGCCGACTAGGTCGGGAGTGATTACGCGGAAATGGGCGGAGAGCGCAGCTTGTTGATGTTCCCATTGCCACATCGAGCCCCCGAATCCATGGAGGAGCAGGACGGGCGGCCCCTGTCCCACGTCGAGGTACGCCATGCGTTGACCCTGGACCGTGACGCTGTTGACGGGGAGTCGCCCGAGGGCGTCGAACCACTGAGGCAAGGAAGACGGTGACGTACAAGCAGTCAGCATGAGCGACAGGCCTATGAGCAAGGTGCACAGCCAGGTACGAGCGCTGCGAGGTGGTGGCGCCGGGCTGTCGTGAAGGGCGCTACTCCAGCTGGATGACTGTTTCATCCGTTTTCACGTTGTCGCCTTCTACGACCAGAATGGCGGTGACGGTCCCGTCGATCGGCGCAGGGACCTGACTTTCCATTTTCATGGCCTCGATGATCAGCAGGGGATCACCGGCTTTCACCGCGGCATCCATCGTCACAAGTATTTTGACGACGCGACCCGGCATCGGAGGGGCGACGTCCCCCGGCTTAGAGGGCCTGGGGCGTTTGCGTTTAGCACCGGCGCCGCTGTCCGGAGCCTCCGGTACGCCGGCCAGGATCTCCTGGATCGGTTCCAGCGAGACTTCTTCGAGTTTGTCGTTGACTCGGATGTAGTAGGGTTTGCGCCCGTCGACCTTCCTCCCGGAACCGGATACCTTCACATGGTAGGTTTCGCCATGAACTGTGACATTGAATTCTGCGGGGGCCAAATGGAGTTCGGTGGCCGTAGCCTGCCCACTGGGCGAGAAACTTTCGAGAGGCGCCAGCGTCAGGTCCCCTTTCTCGCGCGCTTCGAAGAAGTCCCGTGCGATGGCGGGGAAGAGCGTGAACGAGAGCTGGTCTTCCACCGTGGTGGCCGACGCCGGCAGATCTTTTCTGATGGCCTCGAGTTCGGGCTCCAAGCGATCGGCGGGTCTGGTCTTGATGGGCTGCTCGTTTCCGACCGCCCGGGCCATGATGTCGTGATCGATAGGTCCCGGTGCCCTGCCGTACAGTCCGAGGAAGTAGTTCTTGGTTTCCGTGGTGATGACTTTGTACCGTTCGCCCGTCAGCACGTTCAGCGTGGCCTGGGTGCCGACGATCTGACTCGTGGGGGTCACGAGCGGGGGATATCCCATTTCCTTGCGGACGCGCGGGACTTCATCCAGGACTTCTTTGATCCGATCGAGCGCGTTCTGTTCGGTCAGCTGCGCGGCAAGATTGGAGAGCATGCCGCCGGGAATCTGCGAGGAGAGGATTTCGGCATCGACTCCGGTGAACTCGCTTTCGAACTGCCGATACTTTCGTCTTACAGTGCGGAAATGTTCGGTGATCGGAAGGAACGACACAAGGTTCAGTCCCGTATCGTATGGCGTGTTCCGCAGTGAGGCCACCAGGGTTTCCGTCGCTGGGTGCGAGGTGCCGCCGGCTAATGGCGAGATGGACGTATCCAGCATGTCGAGGCCGCCCAGGATCGCCATGAAGGAGGTCATCGAGGCCATCCCCGAGGTGTAATGTGAATGCAAATGGATCGGAACCTT
>JANYAJ010000066.1 GCA_025361385.1 Nitrospira sp. | reverse complement strand
GGCCAGGGCAAACGTGAGCTGATTCTCGCTCATGCGCAGGACCGGGGCCTCGATTTAGCCGGGTCCTACGCCTATGGCGACAGTCCTGGCGATTACGACCTTCTTGAACTGGTCGGTTATCCCTTGGTGGTCAATCCGATCAGGGGCATGGCCCTCATGGCCAGCCGGCGAGGTTGGCCGGTCACGACGTGGGCATAAGTAGAATTGCACCATTGGATCATCGATCCATGGGCTCAATGATTCGATGAGTACATCGACAATGACTATATCATCAATGCTTCGAGTCACCGAAATCTTCCACAGCATTCAAGGTGAATCGAGCTACGCCGGACAGCCCTGCGTGTTTGTGCGGTTGACCGGCTGCCCGCTTCGCTGCACCTGGTGCGATACCGACTACTCTTTTTATGGAGGGCAGGAGTCCCCCGTCGACGCCGTCTTGGAGAAGGTAGGAAGTTACGGGTGCCGCCTGGTGGAGGTGACCGGAGGAGAGCCGCTCGCCCAGCCCGAAAGCCTCCCCCTCATGACCAGGCTCTGTGATGCCGGCTATACGGTGCTGCTTGAGACCAGCGGCGCCATCGATATTGCCCCTGTCGATCCACGGGTCCATGTCATCCTGGATGTGAAGTGCCCGGGGAGCGGCATGACAGATCGGATGCATTGGCCGAATATTTCCAGGCTGACAGCCAAAGACGAGACGAAGTTTGTCTTGGCCGACCGAGCCGATTACGACTGGGCCCGTGAAGTGCTTGTTGAGCATGACTTGGCTAGTCGTTGTCCGGTGCATTTCAGTCCTGTCTGTGCGTCGCTCGATCTGCGGCAGCTGGCCGAGTGGATCCTGGCCGATCGTCTGCCGGTCCGTTTTCAATTGCAGCTGCACAAATACATCTGGGCATCGGACATGCGCGGAGTGTGAAGAATCGCGATCAGCGTTCAGACGTCAGCTCTCAGTTTCGGCTGAAAGCTGACAGCGTCAACAAGGAGAGGTGAATGAAAATCATGCGGGTCACGGTACAGGTCGGAAAAGTAGAAACCGCTGCCACAGAGGTCTTGGTCCTCACGCACTGCGACGGAGAGGGATTGGGCACACAGGATGCGGCCCTGCTCGATCGAGCCCTCGGAGGTTCGTTGCGCAAGCTGCTGCAATCCAAGGAGTTCGAAGGCAAGGCCAACGACGTCTTGCTCTACCACACACAGGGCTCAGTGCCTGCCAAACGGCTGGTACTCGTCGGCTTGGGCAAAAAGAATGAGGTCACGCTAGAGACGATCCGGCAAGCGATGGGCACCGCAGCGAAGCGTGCCCGTCAGGCGAAGGCCGGGTCTTTTACCGTGGTGCTTCCCACAGTAACCCCTGCCGGAATGTCATCGGTTGAAGTGGCGCAAGCGATGGTGGAAGGGGCAATCCTCGGCAGTTATCAGTTCACCGTCTATCGAACCGCGGCTGCAGAACATGCCGTCGAAGGGATGAAGATTCTCATCCCGCAGAAGGGTCAGCTGAAGCAGGTAACAGAGGGAATTCGGCGCGGCGTCGCCACGGCAGAAGCCACCGTGTTTGTCCGCGACCTCTGTAATCACCCCTCCAACGTCCTGACTCCAGCCAGGGTCGCCGAGGAAGCGAAAGCGATCGCCAGAGCCGAAAAGATTTCGATCAAGATTCTTGAGCAGAAAGAGATGGAACGCTTGGGGATGGGGGCGCTCCTGGGCGTCGCACGAGGGAGCCAAGAGCCCCCGAAGTTCATCATTCTGGAATATAACGGTACCAAGAAAAAAGACGCGCGTCCGGTTGTGTTGGTCGGGAAAACCATCACCTTCGATACGGGTGGGATCTCGTTGAAGCCTGCCGAAAATATGGAACACATGAAGGCCGATATGACCGGGGGAGCCGAAGTGCTCGCCTCGATCCGTGCGGCGGCTAGACTCAAGCTCCCGCTACGTCTCATTAGTATCCTGCCTGTGGCGGAAAACATGCCGGGCGGCCGGGCGATGAAGCCCGGCGATGTCGTGACCACGCTCTCGGGAAAGACAGTTGAAGTGCAGAACACGGATGCGGAAGGGCGGCTCATCCTGGCCGACGGCCTCGCCTATGCGATGCGTTACAAGCCGGCAGCCCTGATCGACATTGCGACCCTCACGGGAGCCTGTGTCGTGGCGCTCGGTCAATTTGCGATCGGCATGTTCGGCACCGATCAGGCTCTCAAAGAGCAGGTCAGGAAGTCGGGACAGAAGGCCGGTGAGCGCGTCTGGGAGATGCCTCTGTGGGAAGAATATTTCGAACAGCTCAAAAGCGACGTGGCCGACATGCGCAACATCGGTGGGCGTGGCGGCGGCATGATTACCGCAGCGCTCTTTCTGAGCAAGTTCGTAGGGGACTGCCCCTGGGTGCACCTCGATATCGCCAGTACGGATTGGAGCGAACGGGAGCGAGCCTACGTGCCGAAGGGGCCCACCGCAATCGGGACCAGGCTCTTGCTACAGTACCTGATTGATCGGAGCCTGTAGCAGGATGCTGAAAAAATCCGCCACCGGCGTTCTCGCATTACTCAGAAGCTCAACGTACCGAAGCATACGCCTTGCTTCTTCGCTCGCTGCGGCCTTGCTGGGCGGACTGTTTGAGCAACCTACGGGAATATTCTTTGGCTGTGCTACACGTAATTTCTCCCCAGAATGTCGGCATGGGAGCGCAATCGTATGACGACGCGTGACAAAATCGGACAGCTCTTTATGGTCGGATTTCTCGGCACCTCGGTAACCCGCGACCTGGCCTCGTTCATCAAAGAATACAAGCCTGGCGGTGTCATTCTGTTCTCGCGAAACCTCGAATCCGTCGAACAGATGGTCGACTTGACGAACGATCTCCAGGCCTGTAGTCCCCATTCGCCGCTGTTGATTTCCATTGATCAAGAAGGAGGCCGGGTCTCCCGTCTTCCCACGGGTTTTACGATTTTCCCGCCCTGCGACCTGCTGGGCCGCTGCAATTCCACCGAACTGGCCTACGCAGCTGCGGCAACCATTGCCAAAGAGCTGCGGGCAGTGGGCGTGAACATGAATATGGCGCCGGTGCTCGATGTGAACAGCAATCCGGACAATCCGGTTATCGGCGACCGCGCGTTCGGGACGACTCCCGATGTGGTCTGCGAGTTGGGACTGGCGACGGCGGCGGGGCTGCAAGACAACAAAGTCGTGGCCTGCGGGAAACACTTTCCCGGACACGGCGATACAAATGCCGATTCCCACAAAGAGCTGCCGGTGGTCGAAGCCTTGCGCGAGCGATTGGAGGCGGTCGAGTTTCCCCCGTTCCGCCGTGCCGTCACGCAGGGCATCGCGTCGATGATGACGGCGCACGTGCTCTACCGAACCCTCGATCCTGAACTGCCCGCCACGCTCTCGCCAACCATCATCAACGGGTTCTTGCGCCAGGAGCTGCGATA
>JANYAJ010000023.1 GCA_025361385.1 Nitrospira sp. | reverse complement strand
CATGGCGTCGTCGGCTACGGCATGGGTGGATCGTATGCGATCCGGTTCGCCTGTCAACGGAAACGCCTCCGAGCTGCGGTCGCCTATTACGGGCGAGTGCCGCAACCGGAAACAGAGATTAGTAGCCTCTATCCTCCCCTGCTCTATCACCAAGCCGGGCTGGATCAATGGGCACCGGCTCCGCATGTCGATCGATTACGTGCCGCTGCGACGGAGTATAAGAAGCGTGTCGAGGTCCGGACCTACCCCAATGCCCCCCATGCGTTTTGCAATGAGCAACGTGTGGAGAGCTATCGTGCCGATGCGACGGCGGAAGCCTGGGAGGCGACCGCGGCCTTTCTCAAGACCTGCTTCCAGGGCCTCTAGCTGATTCCCCTTTCGTGCGCTGTGAAGAATCCATGATTGAGGCTGCGAGCAGAAGCAGGGTACAGTAACGTCATGCGCCATGACATCCCGTTCATTCGACCAGTCCAATTTCGCACCGGCCTCGCCTTTGCCATCCTGCTGATCTCTGTATTCGTGGCCAGCCTGAATGCCAAGGCCGACGAATCTCTTCCGACTGCCTTACCAGCTTTCGCATCGATCATGCAGGCGCATTCCACACAACTCGTTACGCTGGAGTCCGACAAGGGAGCCATCAGCCTCTTTGTGTCGGCAATTGGTCCCTCCATTCACATGGTGGATGCAGCGCGGACATTGGGAGCCAGCGCCTTGCCTGCCAAACTCGCGAAAGAACTTCTGGTGCCGGATTTGACGGCGGCGGTCCAGCGGCTGATGGGCAGTCTGACCGCCTGGCAGCTTGCGGCTACCATCCGGCAGGCTGTGAAAGCGCAGCAATTGACGACAATAACCGAGCGGCTATCCGGAACCACACCATCTCACGCATGGCTCGATCAACAAGGCAGTGCCTCCTGGCATGAGGCCCTGAATCAACTCACGGCTGTGGTGGCCTCCCCGGAATGGACCAACGTGAATCAGGGAGAATCTGCATCGACCCTGTTGGTCACGGTCTTAGAACGAGCCACTCGCCTGGAAGTAGACGCCATGCAAGCCAGCTATCAGGAATGGGATCGGATACGGAATTGGAAGGATCGGGTGCGTGGGCTCCGTGGGCAGGCCCGCCTCTGCGGAACCTGGCAATGGATCATCCATAACCATCAGCAACACCATCAAGAACAAAAACTTTCATTGCTCTTTCCTCCATCTGGAAATATGCAGGCGACGTTGCCGGGACTCGTGGAAACAATTGTGGTAGGCGAGAACGTCTATCTACGATGGGAAATCGATGGCCGGGCCCAAGAAGACAGCCTGCAATTCAGCAAAGAAGGCAAAGGGCTCGAAGGGACCTTTGTGAACTCCCAGGGAGGGTGGGGATCCATCAGCGGTAAGAGAACAGCCGGCTGTACGCCCTAACGTGGAGACCTCGTGATACGAGCATCACGCCAGATTCTCCAACCCAAAAGAACCCAACCTGCCAAGAACGCCAACCCGCCGATCGGGGTCACAGCTCCCATCCATCGTATCCCTGCCAGGGCCACGACATACAGACTGCCTGAAAAAAGAAGAATCCCGAGGGTAAAGAGCCATCCTGTCTGCTCAAGCCGCTGTTCCGGGTAGCGATCAATTGCCCAAGACACTATACAAAGCCCAAAGGCATGATACATTTGATACCGGGTGGCGGTATCGAATACTTGCAGGCTGTGTGCGTCCAGAATCTCCTTGAGTGCATGGGCGCCAAAGGCGCCTGCGGCTACAGCAGATCCAGCGAAAACCGTTCCCAGTACCAGAAAGCGTTGAGAGCGCGACCGACTGATCATGGAATCCTCTGAGCAGATTTCCCAAAAGTTATTGTGGGAAGAGAGAGATCCGATAGCGGACTTGTCCCACATCCCGATAGCCGCATCGGCGGTGGATTTTAGCAGAAAGCCCTGAGTCTCGATATGCCTCTCGAATGCCCCCGCTGCTTATTCACCAATTCCGATTCCACGTCCACGTGCGAGTGTGGGTACGATCTGACTCCGCAAATCCGCAAAGTTACTGGTGCAACGACCGTCATATTCCGAAGGGTTGATCGTCGTATCGAAAACTCCGGCATGACCCAAGAAGGGTTTGCCATCGGAATGATTGCGGTATGGATGCTCCTGACGATCGGAGAATGGATCCGCATTCGTCCGGAACTAGGAATGCGGAAATCCCTCAATCTTATTCAGGACAGCATCCTCCTCAGCCTCACCGACTTAGCCGGTGCCCTGATTATCGGAGCCCTCGGGTGGATCGTGGTGTGGATTATCCTGTCCTATGAGGGCCGCCATCTTCGCCCCTGCCCGAAACGTACGACACTTGCGGTTACCATCGTGTCAGCCGGACTCTTATTTATGAGTCGATGGATTGCACCGGATGTGTTGGCGCAGCATGTGATACAGATGGCGATTATCCTAGGCATCGCCGTCTTTGCCTACTTTGCAGGCTGTCGGGGCTGGCTGGGGAAATGGTAGCGAGTGGTGCCGGAGGCCGGGATTGAACCGGCATGGTCCTTTTGGAACCGAGGGATTTTAAGTCCCTTGCGTCTGCCAATTTCGCCACTCCGGCAGCAAAAGCCGCAGTGGCCGGACTCTAGCATCGGGGTCCAGGTCGGTCAAGGCCAGTGTTGCGGCGCAAACAGATCGGTCATACTCTGTTTGCGCCGCACGTTTGATCGTCGAGCGAGTCGATTCAACTATACCGCTTCAATCCGCAGTCTCTGCTCATCCTTTTGGACCAACGCCTTGCTGCGATCCATCACTTCTTTGACGCCGGATTGGACCGAGCGACTCCAACGAGTTGCTTGCAATTGAGCTTTTTTCGCATAGCGACCGACATCACGCCTGGTTTCGGCTCCTGTTTGCGGCGCAAAGAGTAATCCAATCCCCGCTCCGATCACCGCCCCACCTGCCACCAACGCTGCAACCTTTGCGACCTGACGTCCCTGGTCTGACATGGTGAACCTCCTTGAAACGGTTAAATGAGAAACATGATTGTCGGCCCGCTGCACAGTCATGTGCATTCTCTTCAGCAGTAAGCATGCCAGACGAATAGCCACGAAAATATCCCACAATTCGAGGCAGCCCTCGCCCGAGGATTAAGAGCCATTAATTCTCAGTTGTATTTTCCTCACAGATCACGACACAGGCGTGACAGAAAACAAACATACGAAAGTGGCAGTGGTCGCAAACTGGCTTCTGGCAACGATCAGAAGGAATATTCCCTGCGGTGCATCCACGTGCTTGCAATGATCAAGATCCTCACCTATGATCCTGCCAACAGGCCACATGAGACATACATGAATTTCTTGTACGCAATCCCCTACCCCACCATCAGTCCCGTCTTCCTTGAGCTGGGACCGCTACAATTTCGCTGGTACGGTCTGATGTATCTGATCGGGCTGGCGGGGGCCTATCTTCTAATCACACGTCGAGTAACAGCCAGGGGCCTCGCCATGACCAGAGACCAGATCTACGATATGGTCGTGTGGGCGGCACTCGGAGTATTTATTGGAGGACGGATCGGCTATACGCTGTTCTACAACTTTTCATACTATTCACAGCATCCGATCAAGATCCTCGCAGTCTGGGAAGGCGGCATGTCCTTCCACGGAGGCCTACTCGGTGTCATCGTTGCCTTGTATTGGTTCAGTACACGTCAGGGCATTCCCGCTTACACCGTCGCAGATTTAGCAGCTGCTGCAACTCCGATCGGGCTCGGGTTCGGGCGACTCGGCAATTTCATCAACGGAGAATTATACGGTCGAGCGACCGATGTCGACTGGTGCATGGTGTTTCCGAACGGAGGGCCTGCCTGCCGCCACCCCTCACAACTGTACGAGGCAGGTCTGGAGGGGGTCCTCTTATTTACCATCTTATGGATCATCGCGAAGACGATGCCGCCCCCTGGCACCCTCTTCTGGGGATTCATCGGCGGTTATGGCGTCTGCCGGATGATCGTGGAGTTCTTTCGCGAGCCGGACGCGCACCTCGGGTTTGTCCTAGGCTCCTTCTCGATGGGCCAACTTCTCTCCTTCCCCATGATCTTGGTAGGAGTCTTCATGCTCACGCTTGGATATCAGCGTCGAACCCTGGTGCAGGCTAAACCGTAGGTCATGACTCAGGTCACTAGGCTGAAGGCATTTAGGGGGCTTGACTAGCTTCAGGATGCTCAAAAAGGCCGCCCAGCAAGGCCGCAGTTAGTGAACAGCTGAACGATGAACGCTGAAGTGATAACCGTTTTATGTTCCTAGTTCATCGCTCACCGTTCAGCGTTGCTCGGCTGGCGGACTTTTTCAGCATCCTGCTAGTACGGCATCTCTTCGTCATCCAACCCGACATGGTGTCCCAATTCATGGACCACTGTGTCGCGGACCTCAAGAATCACTTCGGCCTTTGTCCGGCAGAGGCGCAAAATGGGCCCTCGATAAATGGCAATACGAGCCGGGAGCTCACCGCCTGGCTGGAAGAACGAGGTCTCATCGATCGGGATCCCTTGATACAGCCCCAGTAGATCGTCTTCTGATTCCAATTCAAGATCCTTCAGAACTTCGACAGAAGGCTCTTCCTCGACCACGATGGAAACTTCGTCGGCGAGCGCTGCAAATGGCGGCGGCAATTCAGCGAGCGCCTCCTGGATCCAGGCGTCAAATTCTTCCGGTGAAACAGTCAATGGCTGTCGAGAACGTGACATCGCAGGAATTCCTCGCGATGGCTAATACGGCTTAGGATCGAGATACGATTTCTTACTGAGGTCATCGTTGAAGGTACGCGCACGAAGGGGCGGTGCATCCCAGATAACCTTGTTCCCCGGAGCCAGATTCGCTGCTTCCATGTAATGCTTCTTGGCTTCGGCGGTCTTGCCCGCACGATGAAGAGTCGCCGCTAAATTATAATGTGCTTCGGCCAATGTCGGCTCGGCGGCGATGGCTTGACGATAGATCTGCTCAGCCTCGGGCCACTTCTGCGCTGCGAACAGCGCGTTGCCTTGATCTATTTGAGTTGCCATGGCAAGAGAGACTCCCGCTGGCGCCTCCAGCACCGTCAGTGGTTTCGATATCGGGCTCGTGCAAGCCACGAGGAGCCATAGTCCAATCACACCTAAAAACCTTGTCTTCATCGGCAACCTCCCCCTAGAGATCAATGGCGACACCTGGCCTCAAAAAGATCAATTGAAAAGAAAGGGACGACAACCCTAACGAACTCGCCACGGCTCGAGAATAACCCTCCGCTTGGGACCGATAGCGATCGGCTCTGGTCTGGACGTCAGCCACCGCTACATCGTCCGTCTTATAGTCGGCGATCCAGATCCGGTCGTCAAGCTGGTAAATCACGTCTATCACCCCTTCCATCATCTGACCCTCGCCCACAGGCATGACGAAAGGGACTTCTCGTCCCAGCACCGTCGCACGTTGCATCCTTGCGCAGGGCTCTGATGACAGAAAGGCTTCAAAAAGCCCGGTGAGATCCTCCATCGCGGCAGCCATCAATTGAGGATGATCCTGTGCGACATAGCGACGACAGGCCTGTTCAATCACCACACTGACGTCGAAACGAGGCCTGGTGAAATCCCACTGTTCAAGCACCGCATGAGCACAGACCCCGATCAAGCGGGCTAGATCAGCATCACGCGTAAAGACAGTCCGATACAGCTGGGTCTCGGGCTTGCTTCCTACCAGGCCAGACGGGGTCAGTCGTCGTGGCGTCATTC
>JANYAJ010000558.1 GCA_025361385.1 Nitrospira sp. | reverse complement strand
ACGTTCATGAGCACAACCCCAACAGAGCGTTGCGTTCACGATATGAACATACAAGCCATTGTGAGTCAAGAGAAATTATCGCACTGCGGCCCATGATGGGTCGTGGGTGAAACTTGCGACAACAAACAACGATTCAGATGGTTCTGCCGCTACAGGGAAGGGACCGCGACCGCATGAGCGGCACATTGGCAGGGACAATCTACCGTCGATTCGAACGGGCAGCGATCATACGTCAAAAACCAGATCATCATCCTATCCATCACATTTCTCGATCAGCGTATGCCCATAGCGAAATCGTTCGTACCGCTTGATCCATTTATTCCTGAGATCGGTCCAGCGCCGTGCAGCCCAACTGCCACGCACGGTTCGATTCCACTTCTTCTTAAAATGGGCAAGATTTTCGGCGGGGTATACCTTGGTCTCAGATCGCTTAATGGCATCCTGCGTCACCATGCTGAAATGATGAATGAGCACCGATCCCGTCATACCCACCGAGAACCCGGCTGCCTGCGCGCGCCAATAAAAGTCGATGTCTTCGCATCCCCCATAGGCAAAGGCCTCATCGAACAAACCTACACGATCAAATACGTCGCGTTTGATTACCAGACAGGCTCCATATAACTCTGCCCTCGTGGCGGCCTTGCATGATCGGGTAAATTCGACGGCATAAGCGTTCAAATCGTAACTCAGGTGCCCCTCGCGGGCAGCAGGGCTGACAATCCCGTGATCCGCCTGCTCCATAAATTCCAGCAGGCCTTCGATCCAGCCCTTCGTCACAACAATATCGTTATTCAGAATACCGATAACCTCGCCGTGGCTAGCGCGCACGCCTTGATTCCACGCCTTAGCGCAGCCGAGGTTCTGTTGATTCGCGATCACCGTCGCCTTCACGTCGCGCAGAAAATCCTGCGTCCCATCGGTCGATGCGTTGTCCACGATGATGAGTTCATAGGGTTGCTCCGTGCAGCGCGCGATGGATTCGAGACATTGCCTCGTATAGTCCAGCTGGTTATACACGGGGATCACAAGACTAATTTTCTTCATCGCGTTCCCTATACAGCGTTCCGGCATATCTCCAAGAACTGCGCGGCGCGCGGTTCACAGGCATGAAATTTCAGCAGATGGGCGTGCCCTGCACCTGCAATGGCTTCCCGCTCGGCATCGTGGGAGGCATAGTACCGGACTAACGCCTGTAAATCACTCAAATCGGGTTGGCAAAAGACGGCATGTGTACGCTGCTCGTAGTTATGCGGAATCACAATGTCCGGTTTCTCGGATAGCAGAAAGGTTCCACTGGCGACGATCTCCCAATAGCGCAACGTATCGAACCCTCCTCCTCGTATCGAGACGGCTACCTTCGATCTCGCCAGGGTGCGATAATAGTCCTCCGGCGAGAGTTTTCGTCGCTGAATTTCCTCCGGCACCGTAGAAGGGTCCCTGATCTTGGCAATTAATCGCTTCAGGGCTGTCGCTTTGAGCTTATACGCCTTATCCGTCGCCGCCGCATACAATCCTGCCGCCACCGTCAGCCCCTCATGCGCCAGCGGTTCGAGGAGGGCCATAGCTTGCGCTCGTTTTTGGTGCGAGGCAATACCATAGAACGACACGTCGATATCCTTCGCGCAGCCCTGGTGCTGAGGAATAGCATCGGGCACCACACACATCGTGAGCGGGTAGGTCCGCTCGAACAATCGGCGATTGAAATGGAAGGCCCTGGCACAGTCCACAAAACGCCCCAACTTCGACGTCGAAGCCCAACGGTATTCCCGCTTGAAATATGCCGCGAGCTGGAATCGCGCAGCCACTTCATGGCGAATACGCGAATCGTCCGCGCCGTCAATGTAGACGATGGGCGGGAGCGGAACCGCTTGGCTCAGCCGCTCAAGATTGGCAAGACAGTCAGACCGGTGCGAAGCAACACAGACCAGATCGAACACCTTGTCCCGCAACAAATCGAAAATATCGGTATCCGAATACCCGAGGTCTGGAACTTGCGGAAGAAACCACCGCTTATCTTCACGTCTGTGAAAAATATTCTTGGAGGGGAAATCAACCACCTGTTCCTGGCCTAATAGCCTGACGAGACCAATGTACAACGGATCGGAAACCAAGTCCTGGAGTTGATCAACGACAAATAGAATCTTCATGTCTTAGGATGGTTTTTCAGCCATCGCCTTGAGCTCTCCTCCATATCCAAGATGCCCAAGGACGAGACAGCCCACACCCGCCACATGGCGCAACACGCTGCCATGTTTCCGTTGACTCTTTGCGACGTACTGGAAATAACAATCTGCGCTCCCCAGGAAAGACGACTTACTTGTGCTGGTCGTTGTCTTCACAGCCTGAAAACCTGCCAATTCAAGGAGTCTCGCACTTGAGCGCCGATCGAAATGGAACAAATGCCGTGGAGGATCCCATGCGACCCACCAATCGCCGAACAGCGCAGCTTCGGCACTCCCTGCGTTCGGGAGAAAAAGCAGTACCCGGCCTCCCGGCTTCAAGATTCGACGGGCTTCCTGAAGGGTTGCAACCGGATCAAACACATGCTCCAACGAATGACTGAAGTTCACGACATCGAAATAGTTGCTCTCAAATCCTGCCGTCAAGAGGTCGCCCTCCTTCACGTTCAATCCGACGCTCTGCGCCCGGCTGACGGCGACCGGGCTGAAATCTACCCCGTACACATCCCAGCCCTGCCCGCGAAGCTCTTGGAGCAGTCGCCCCGGGCCGCACCCGACGTCTAACAATCGCCCCTGGCCTTTAAACGGAAGAATATCGCGTCCAGCAAATCGCAAGTGCCAATATTCCGGATAGAGCGCGATACGCCTGAGCAGCCGGGCCACCCAACTGCGGCTCGTGCCGGGATACCCGTAGAACTCTTCCCGAATCCCCTTCTTCATCACTTTCGATAGCCGCTTAAACACGCGATCCACCTTCGTCCGACTGGAGAGTTCGGCCGGGGGATAATACTCCGATGGATAATAGGCCTTGATCTCCTCTCGGGTCGGTCGCGGATTCAGATACGTGAACCCACAGGGACACGTGATCAGAGTGAAGGTCTCATCCTTGACGTCAGCATTGCATGCACCGGTGGACGGGATGACTCGCGCCGTTCCACCAGTGGATCCACAGAGAATACAGGCAACCGTTTCCATCGTGTATGCGTCCTTCGTCAATCAGCGGCAGGCGGATTCGGATGTTCCGCTGCGGCTACCCAGTGGAATCAACCGTTGAATCCTGGCGAGCACCTCGCCAAGATCGATCTGTTTCATGCAATTCTCTTCTTCCCGCATGCAGGTTGGATGAAAACATGCGCGGCAATCAAGCCCCTTGTAGATGACCTCAGCCGGTCCGCCACGCGGTCCCCACTCCTCGGGATTTGAGGGACCGAATAATGCCACCATCGGTGTGCCCACGGCTGCGGCAATATGCATGGCTCCGCTATCGTTTCCGACAAATAGCGTCGCGCGTTGGGCGATCGCGGCAAACTCCTTGAGCGTCGCCTGTCCCGCCAGACTGATCGGACGGCTTTTTGCCGCTGCCTGAATGCGTTGTGCCAGGGCCTCGTCTTCCCGACTGCCACCGATGAGGACCTGATAGCCATAGTCGCTCGCAAGGCGATCGGCGAGTTCTGCAAATCGTTCGGGCGGCCAGGCCTTAAACCAGTAACGAGCGGCAGGCTGAAGGATGGCGATCGGTTGATCTCGTCTGACACCGAGCTGGCCGAGCAATTGGTCGGCACGCGCGATATCCTCTCCTGTCAGGCACAATCTGGGAGGCTCCTGGCTTGCGTGAAGACCCAACGGTTTCAATGCGGCCACATCCCGGTCAACCCGATGCTGCACACCTGGCCCGGGCAGGACCACCTGCGTATAACACCGCCCTCGCCAGCGATGTTCGTCGTTGAATCCAATGCGAACCGGCGCCCCACTGATCCAGCTCAAAAACGCAGACCGGTCTCCATCCGTCAAATCGATGACCGTGTCGAATCGCCGCCGACGCAGCTCGACGATAAGCCGCCATTGTGCCGGCAGCGATCCTTTGTCGAGGACCATGATCTCGTCCACGTCCGGGTTTCCGGACAACACGTCTTCTGTCCCGCGATTCACCATTATCGTGACCCGGACATCCGGCCGTGCAACTTTGATGGCATGCAGGGTCGGCGTCGCCAACAAGACGTCACCGATATAGCGGAGCTTGATGATCAGGAGGTTACGCACGACACACCCAATCAGGTCTGTAGCAATTCAGGCACACAACTCTCT
>JANYAJ010000059.1 GCA_025361385.1 Nitrospira sp. | reverse complement strand
CAACATGTCGGCCATGAGTTCGGGGAACGTCCTCACCATTTATCCTGAGCTTGAGAATGTGGGTGGAGGGGTGGCGTACGATTGCCTACTGGGGGCGGAGAACCGGGGACATTCTACTTTTCCGGAAGAGAATCCTCGTCGGCCCCCGTTTCGCGGCGCGCGGGGTGGTGTCTGGCCAGGCAGTCGGTACAGTCTCATCCGTTGCACCTTCCAGTCGTCCTCGGTAAGCTGCCTTCCCATGAGCCCATCGAAACGGCAAGGAGCCCTCTTCGGGCTTGCTGCTGCCCTGTTGTTCGGCATCAGCCCTCCCTTCGCCAAGCTGTTGCTGCCGGAGAGCGGCTCGCTGCTGATTGCTGGCTTGCTCTATCTTGGCGCGGGCCTTGGGTTGCTCCTCTTCGAGATGACCGGTCGTCCGTTTCAGCGTGGCGCACAAGAGGCCCCGGTCCGTCTGGCCGATGTCGGATTGCTAGCGGGGGGTGATTCTCACCGGAGGAATGCTCGGCCCTTTTCTGATGTTGTTTGGGCTGGAGCGCCTGTCAGGCGTCCTGACCTCATTGCTGTTGAATCTTGAAGCGCCCTTCACGGTGCTGGTTGCCATGCTGGTCTTTCGCGAACATTTGGGACGACTGGACAAACGATATGGTGTCAGGCATGCGTATGACTTATTAGGGGCGGGCTATAGGCGATGAAGCTTCCAACACCGCAGAGAGGCTCGTCAGCGCGAGGGAGTCGGACTCGCTCTGATTGCTCCTACACGGTTCCTAATTTCTTGACAGTGTTTTCCAGAGTGCCTACCATGCGCCCCATGGACAAGACCTGTTCGAGGTGCGGCATCGTCTTTCGTTGTAGCTCGCCGAATCCTGTGTGTTGGTGCAACGACGTGACACTCGATCAGGTGCGATGGAAAGAAGAGAAGAAGCAGTTTCAGGATTGCCTGTGTCCAGCATGTCTCAACCTCTTCGCAGTCTCACCGCGTAGCTGAAAAGCTCGACCCCCAAGAAACGGTCTCCATCTTTGAGTTGACCTTCTCTGCTATGTGATCGATTGCCGGTCTCGTGGAGGAGTTGAAGCGCAACGGACGTTTCTGCCACACGGCGGCTCATCATTTGATATGTCAGCATTTCCACGGTCATCCCAGAGACGCGTTCGTCCTTTATTTTTCTGACCGGGCCACACGTAGGAACGGGACGTCGCTCGTTTGGTGGGATGTGTTTCCTGGCTTCGGCTCGCTCCTACCATTTCCCATTCTCACTCAGGAGCGTTCGTGCCACGATTTCTTGTGTCTGAGGTCTAGGTTGAAGAGATCACTCGCGGGGGGAGTCCATCCGAGAGGCGCAGGCATCTAGTGGGTCCAGATCTTTTCGGTGGTCGACTCGAAAGGATATACATGCAGCATCCACCCACCGAGCTGTGGAACGAACCGTCCGCCCGCCTGCTGGCATTCTGACTCCGTGGCGATGGCCCCCTTGAACCCGAACTGCTTCCGGGTCATGCGGGGTCTGATGCTCTCCGGCGAGAGACAGATATTGATATGGGCATGCCACTTGGCAACGCTCAAGGGGACGCGAGCGTGTAACTGATCTTCGCTCAGGCCTCTCGGTGCGGTGTACATCGCACCCTCCAGTTCGTAACCATTTTCGGTTTTCTTATACAAGAGAGCGGTCGGTCCAGCCGGATCAAAATGAACTTTCGCCATGAACCGGCGTTGCTTGTTGGCGAAGTGATAATGGCGCGGCTTTCTTTCAGGATGAAGCGGTACAAACCCATCGGCCATGGCCACTTGAGAGTCCTTGTACTTGGCGAGGGTCTGCCGTAGGGTCTGAACGATGTGATCGGCGCGCTGGGCGTCGTCCTGATTTGCCGGCCGTAATGCCGTCCATTTCATGTGGGGTCCGATATGTTGCTGATGCGGGATCATCGATTCGATGGTGCCATCGGCGTGGTCATGATGATCCAGTTCCATGCCCTGATCAGCGGACACTTCTTGCCCAGACTCACCTGACTGTGCAGAGAGCACATCGTACCCTAGCCAGGACAGGCTCCCTGAGCAGACTATGAACGCACATGGAAAAAATTTGAGGAGGCGGGCGAACTTTCGGAAGCCTTGGCCTGACATATAGATCCCCCCTCCCTCTAAGGCAGAAGATCAAATGCGTCTCCCGTTCCCGATCCGTGGGCGATGATTCTCAATGAGTATTCACGAGCGTCGGCGTGGGGGCGACCTGTTTCCAGCCCGCGTCGGGATTGAACCTAGTCATTTTGGAGGCAATCGCGGTGGTGTTTTTGCCAAGATTATGTTCGTAGACCACCCCGTCCTGATTGATCAGGAAACTCATAATGCCTGAGACGCCATAGCGTGCCGGATAGGCGATCACCGCGAACCCGCCGATCATATGGCCCTTGAACAGAAAGTCGCGGGCTCCGCCAGGAGCGGCCTTCCCTTGCTTCGTGAGGATTCGGTAGTAGTACCCATGATAGGGAGCCAGGGGCTTGGAGAGGGAATGGGTATAGCCTTCGCGCGTCGCCGCGGCAAGCAGCGGGCCGAGCGGACTCAGCGGCTCGTCTGCCTTTGTCTGCCAGTAGAGTCCATCGTGTTTTCCCGGCGTGCTCACGAATTGTGTCGCATATTCGGGAATGCCGTCGCGATCCACATCGAGCGCCGCATATTCGTGCGCGGCGTCCACGATAGCGAGGCATACCTGAATGGCAGCCAGTTCGTTGCGGCCGATGCGGCGGGTGAGGATTTCCTTTTCACCCTGCGGCGTGTCGAAACGCCACCCGGCAGGAGACTTCACGAGCGGAATGGGCATCGGCCACTCATCCCGACCGATCACAAGCACGGCCTGCGTACCACCTTCGAGCACGAGTGTATTCGCTTCGCCATAGGTCTTGATAAACGCATCGCGGCTTTGCTGATCGGCGACCCTGTCGTCCGAATTAATCAATGTCTTGCCGTGAGGACCCAGGATGGCGTGCAAGGTTGCTTGATCGTTCACCTTGACTGCTTCAACCAGCGCCGTGGTCCCTGCTTCGGGCGAGGCAAAGCTCTTCTGTGCGGCATTGGCCTCACACAACACCGGTGCGATTGCAATCAGCGCGAAGATGAAGCCTTTCTTGAGGCATCCATTCCGCCAGTTCTGCATACCAACCTCCTGCCCCAGGTCATTCGCCCTATACGCCCTGAGAGACATGACACTTTTGTGGTCAGCGATGATGAGATCCTCCGCCGCCTCCGTGAGAGCCGCCAGACGGTTGATGGGAGGCTCCGCCTCCACCGCCACGAAAGCCCCCGGAGGGCGGTGACGCGAAGCCCTGTGCGCTCGCATGTCCCCGCGCGCTGAAGTTACGTTCGGCTGCTCCCTGACCTACGCCCTCGAACGCGTGAGGTCGCTGCTCTACACGAGGACTGCCTCCGCCCGATATATTCGGGCGGCTTGGAGCAATCCGCATGTCGGAACGGTTGCCACCCGGCACGTTGGAACGATCGGGTGAACCGCCATGGACGTCCGACCGGTTGCCGGAGCCGCTGCGCGTCTCCGGGCGATTGCCCGGCGCGCTACGGCCTTCAAACGAAGAGGGGGTATGGCCGCGGAACTCTCGGCGCGCCTCAGGCGACGCGCTCATGCGGCTGAACTGTTGACGCAAGCCCATGTCCCGGTAGGGCACACCCCGGCGGTGGTCTGGATCGTGGGCCCATGTCGTCCCCCGATTGATATTCACCGGGTGATAATAAAAGTTGTTCACGTTGACAATGTTGACATGGCGGTAAGGCCAGTTGAATCCGCCGAAGAAGAATCCTGGACCGATGCCGATTCCTATGCCCCAGGCGAACCCTACGCCGAATCGCGGCCCGTAGAAATAGCCGGGCCAGGGTGCCCAATAGACTGGCGGATAGGCCGGCCACCACCAGGGTCCGTACATCACCATCGGGTTGTAGTAGGGGACATAGACTACTTGAGGGTTCGCCGGTTCGACCACAATGGCGGGCCCCTGTTGGGCCACGTGGATCTGGTCGTTCGATGTGAGGTTGCCGGCGTCAGACGCTTTTTGCCGCAAATGCTGGACTGTGTCCATGACCGCTTGCTGCTGAGACAGAAATGCATCGCCCAGTCGTTCCATCCAGTTCAACTTCTCGTCCATCATCAAGAGGATCTGTGGAAAGGCGACGAGCGATTTGACGCTGGGGTCCCACGTATTCTCTGCAACCGCTTGTACTGCCTGATCATCTTTAATATTCGGATTGGCTTTGGACCAACGTGCGGCCTCGATCACTTCGAGCGGGTATGTCGAGGCCATCAAAATCTGAGACAGGAGGGAAGCAGGATACAGCGCAATCGGCGCCAGCATCTGATCGAGTTCTTGTTGCGTGAAGGCAGGCCGACTTTGCCTCGGTATATTTTGCTGTGTATCCGGCTGATTTTGTGGCGATGTCTCTGGTTGCAGTTCTTGTTGAGGCTCTTGTTCTGATGGGATTGCTTCCTGCGCGAATACCAGGGACCAGGAGAGCAGCAAGGCTAGTAGCTGAGTCAGCACATATGTGATGGGGAGTTTCATGTGTGACCATCGATCCGTGAATGTCAGCCTCGCGTGAAATCGACTCTTCATCCTACCACCTATTGGGGAAATTCGGTTATGCATGGCAGACCGCGGCCTAGGTAATGGAGCGAGCCGAGGGATCCGGGTGCCTGGAGGTTTCCGGCACCAGCTTCCGTCGGCCAGCGCATGGGGGTAGGCCAGCCGAGATCCGGGTGTCCTACTACTTGATGTGTCGCTATCTCTTGCTGTGTCTGGTTGACAGTTGCCACGCTAGAACGTAGCCTCTCGTCGGTTCCGCTTCGCGCGAGATTATGACCTGGTAGGTACCGGTGCCCATGGATTGGTTGTTGTTGCTTGGCTTGGTTGTGCTCCTCGTTGTCGGGGCTACGGCTGCGTTTTATGTATATGGGTTTGTGACTCGAACGCGGGATGAGTTTCGTGTGGCGCAACCGGATCTTCGAATCACCAACATGTCGGCGATGAGTTCAGGGAACGTGCTGACCATTTATCCTGAACTCGAGAATGTGGGTGGTGGCGTGGCCTATGATTGCCTTTTACATATGGGCGGGTGGGAAGGTCATTTCGCCGTCAAGAAGGTCTATCCTCGTGGTCCGCGCTATCAGAAACATGTGGCGTCTATTGTGTTGGGCCCAGACGCGCCGGTTCGCGCCAAGGTCATTAACAATGGCTATGTCCGGCTACGGTATCTCGATCGCTGGGGGCTCAAGTACGATTGTTGGTACCAGGTCACCCAAGTGAAAAATGAAGGAGAGACTGCTCTTTACAATGTTCAGGTCGACTTGGAGCATCCTCAATTGAATGACCCTCATCCATCATTCTGGGAGATGCGGAAGTTTCTTCGTACTGTTCCCTTGTACGACTGACCGGGAGGCCTC
>JANYAJ010000486.1 GCA_025361385.1 Nitrospira sp. | reverse complement strand
GGCCCAACGACTCTGGAGCGCGCAGACCGAAGAGGAGATCGTTCAGACGTGATCGATGTGTCCGCACGCAGTCCGGCCTGCAGCATACGCGACAGAAGCGGGTGTGGGTTGGTGGTCCCAACGGGATTTGAACCCGTGTTTAAGCCTTGAGAGGGCTCCGTCCTAGGCCAGGCTAGACGATGGGACCAGATACCAATGACGTAAGGTCGAGTCGGCACAGTAGCACAGGGGCTTTTGACTTTTCAATTCCTCATGATTTCGGGCCGTATTCAGACGGCTCCCACGTGGCTTCACCTGCGACTTGACAGAGACGATGGCATAGCCTACCTTGCGGAAAATACGTGCGGCGGGCCTTAGGGAAAGGGGATTCTTCGATCGCCGGCCCCCTCTTCCTCTCGACAGACTCATGGTGGAACATGAACGACCCGCTCCAAGCCAAAACCAAATCTATCGGCATCACAGACTCCCCTGAACTGATCGACCTCGAGAAGCCTGAACAAGGCCTTGAGCTCCACCTCGGCTCGAACGTGTTTCGAAACACGAACGGCGTCATCAAACTCCAAGGCAAGGAGCAGGTAGTGCTGGAGCTGCAGCCCGATCCCTTCACCCTGCTCCTGACCATGGACTTCTATGATGACCAAGGAACTCGGATCGGTCACATCCGACGGAATGTATTATCGGCGCATAGCGCAGCCCGCTTCACCGTTACGGTAACGGCCGGCGACGAGACCACCCTGGACAGCCCTCCTTCGGTCGCCGTTACAGATCGAACGAGTGAACGCACGGTGTTCGAGGCCTGCCTCATACAGAAAAGAAAGATCCGCATTACCGTGGGCCACTTCAACGCCCATACCGGCGAATTAGTTACCGTCAGCCCGCACTACTGCCGCATCGGCACTGGCCTCACCCTATTTGGCAATGTCGCGGAAAGCCGCGGCGGCGCAGCGACAATCGGATAGTCCATTCCCCAAACACCGCAGCCTCAACTCACACGTTTCCACCCCCTTCGATCAAGAGCACGACCACTCATACCACCTCGATCGCTTGCTGAAACATACATCCCTTTTGACAAGCGGAAAAACTTCCGTACAATCAAGCCATGTCGGATATTATGAAACCGAGCGTGCAAGCCTTCCTGGTCTGCGATCAGGTCATTGAGGACAGCGTCACTAGAAAAAAGAGCCTCATCGGCCTCTTCACCCACCTACAGGCTGTGAGCTTTCCATTCCAACATTCACAAATGGGGCTGTATTTCTGCCTCACCGACGCCGAAGGGACCTATCACTTCGACATCGATTTGATTTATCTCAACAACGAACAACTCGTCTGCCGGGCGGCCCTCCCGAACATCGCGATCGCTGACCGCCTTCAAATTTCAGACTTTGGAATCAACATTCCATCCCTGGTCTTCCCTGCCCCCGGGCGTTATGAGTTTCGTCTACGCATGGAAGGGCACCTCATCGCGCAGAAAGACTTCAGTGTGATGCAGATGCCTACTCACCAAACCGCATAGGACGCACCCGCACCCACCTCCCTCTCTTCCTACTCAGGCGCGTGAGGCCTTCTCCCCTATGCCGTTCTTATGGTAGAACAGCCGCGATGATGTGTTCGCGTATCTCCCAGGAGTCAACGACCTCGCATGTCTGATCAGTCTGGTGCTTCGAACTTTATTCGCGAAATCGTGACCGCCGATCTCGCTGCCGGCAAACATGGCAACCGAGTGGTCACGCGCTTCCCACCTGAGCCGAACGGCTATCTCCATATCGGCCATGCGAAATCCATTTGCCTGAACTTCGGCTTGGCACAGGATACCCCTGACGGCATCTGCCACCTGCGATTCGACGATACCAATCCGACCACCGAAGATCCTGAGTATGTCCAGGCCATTCAGGACGACGTCCGATGGCTAGGGTTCGACTGGCACGAGAAGATGTTTTTCGCCTCAGATTACTTCGAACGACTCTACGAATTTGCCGTGAGACTGATCCAGAAAGACCTCGCATACGTCGACACGCTGACGGCTGAAGACATGCGTGGCTATCGCGGCACACTCACAGAGCCTGGCAAAAATAGCCCTTCTCGCACCCGCTCCATCGAGGAAAACCTTGACCTCTTTCGACGTATGCGAGCCGGAGAATTCGCCGACGGAACCCATACCCTCCGAGCCAAAATCGACATGGCCTCGCCCAATATCAACCTGCGCGACCCCGTCCTCTACCGCATTAGACATGCGACACATTATCGAACCGGAAGCGCCTGGTGCCTGTACCCGGCCTACGACTACGCACATCCCCTCTCGGACGCACTTGAAGGGATCACGCACTCCATCTGCACCTTGGAGTTCGAGGATCACCGGCCGCTCTACAATTGGGTGGTCGAACAGGCTGATGCGCCGTGCCGACCACGGCAAATCGAGTTTGCCCGTTTGAACCTAACCTATACCGTCATGAGTAAGCGGAAGCTGCTTGAGTTGGTCAGCAAGAAGCTCGTGACCGGATGGGACGACCCACGATTGCCGACGATCAAAGGCCTCCGCCGCCGCGGCTATACTCCGGAAGCGATTCGGGCATTCTGTGACCATATCGGCGTCGCCAAGCGCGAGGCCACCGTCGAGATGCAGCTACTCGAACACTTCGTTCGCGAAGATCTGAATACACGCTCGCCGAGAGTCATGGCAGTCTTGCGGCCGCTCAAGATCATCCTCGACAACTATCCCGAGGACCAGTCCGAAGAGTTGGAGGCCATCAATAATCCGGAGGATGCCTCGGCAGGGACGAGGAAAGTTCCCTTTTCACG
>JANYAJ010000475.1 GCA_025361385.1 Nitrospira sp. | reverse complement strand
ACGATCTCCAGCGCAAAGACGAGCTGTGCGGAAGAGTCCGGCAGCGGGACCGTCTCCTGGTACCCTTTCGACGTGAACTGTTGCCCGGCAGGATCGAGATTCACGGTGAGAATCTCCACCTCGGCATCCTGCTTCATGAATTGCACAAATTCGGGACTCGCCATCAGACCGGCACCGAACAGACGCGCCGTCTTCGTCGGCTGAATCCCCCGCAAGAGGCGTAAGAGACTGCCTGGAAAGGGGCCGAAGTCCACAATCGTCTGAGATCCTTCAGGAAGACGCTGCAATCCACTTCGCAGCGCCACATGGAAGCGGTCGCGAGATTTCAAAGCATGATTCATCGGCGTCGTGAAGCGCGCGTCTTCCGCGCCAAACGTCTCATATCGCGAAGGCTGGTACGCGCGCACTAGACGATTGAATTGGCGTCGTGTGAGGTCATGGCTCATTGGAATTACAGCCTCAAGGAAAGAAATTACCGATGACGCACAGACATTCTCGAGGGGAGAACTTGTGCCAACACCGCCACCGACAGCACCATAAGGCACGGTAACACAGGTAATGCATACCGGCCAGCTTCCACTGTGAATAATACGTAGCCCGCCATCAGGCCGATGGGGAACAGATAGAGGGGAAGAAGCTCCTGCCGGCGCGTTCGATGAAACCAAGCGCTCCAGATCGTCAACAGCACCAATCCGGGAATCAGCAGCAGTCGCTTCCCGGCACTGTAGCCCGCCACCAGCCAGCCCCGGTCGGCAACATCCCTACTGAAACCAGAGACAAATCCTTGATCTGAGTTGACCAGGTAGTAGGAGTTCCCGACCCAGAAATCAAACATCCTGGTCAGGGTCAGCCAGAAGTATCCAACCGGCGCTTCTCTGATACGTGCCCATCCCTTTTCCCGCAAAAGCCGATCGGTCGGCACCTCATACATCGCATAGGCGTGAGGCAAAGGGGTAATCCCGGCGGTTTCCCAAATCTGCAACTCGGTCTCATCGGACATGGGCCAACTTCCTCGCGAGACGGGATCACTGCCCATCCAGAGACCGGCCCCGACCCCGGCAGAAACCGGCATGACCACCTCGAACGTCAGATAGTTACGGATGGTCCAGGGCATCACGATCAGCAGACAGACAAGCAGATAGACCGTTGCGCAGCGGGTCTTGATCCCGATGGTCTCGGATCCCCCATAGGCCAGCGCTGCGATACCGATCCCCAGCAGCATCGCAACCGGCTTACACAGCAGGGTCAACCCGGCGAGTATGCCTGTGATGGCGAAGTGACGGAGCCGCCGGGATTCGATCGAGACGATCGTCGCCCATAACCATGCGCTCATCAGAAATGTCAGCAGGCTCTCACTCCTGATCCGGGGATCGTACGTCCAATAGGCTGGATAGAGGAACATGGCCGATGCCGCGATCGCACCGGTCCAAGAGCCAAACAGTCTCGTTCCCACCAGGTAGACGCAGCTGCTTGTGCCGATATCGAAGGTGACATGCAGATAGGGCACCCAATCCGGTCTGTGACCGACCAGCTGATAGAACAAGGCTAAGACAGCGGGATAGAGAGGACCGACATGGGCCGACGGTGTGCTCCCATCCAGCGTGAACCGTCCAATCGATGCAAGATTCCAGGCCAAGGTATCGAACAGATCATCGACGACATAACCCTGTCTTGGCGTATGGGAAATCGTCCAGGCCCTGGCCAACAATCCCAGCATACCGGCCAGCATCAATAGCGCAGGGGGAGACCATCGTCCGGCTGATCGCTCGTCGCTGATCTGCGTCATTTCATGCAAATCCCGATGAGATTCGTATCGCTGGCAACTTCTTCCGCATACTCAATATCTTCCGGAGTCAAAGTCTTCAACGAAGGCCCACCCTGAAGCCGGCTGATCACACCGCCGAGCCAATGGCGAACGGGACGAGGCACGATATTACGGAGCCCCCCGGGGTCGAATCGACGCACGGAGTCCATCGATCGCTCAGCCGCTTGCAAGCGTGCGCCTTGACGGCGACCGAACCAGTGGATGCTCGAAAAGTATGGCGCGAGCATCTCTCGAAACTCTTCCTGGTTGTACTCCCGCACGTGGTAGGGATCTTCCGGCTTGTCCACGATACTGTTCCCGTGAGGTGTAAAAATGACGAGCGTGCCCGTCTTGCGCAAGACGCGAGCAACCTCGGCCACGAACCGCCGGTCGTCCACGATATGTTCGATGGTATCTTGCGACAGGATACAATCGAAGGATTCGTCTAGAAAACCGAGCGCAC
>JANYAJ010000045.1 GCA_025361385.1 Nitrospira sp. | reverse complement strand
TTCCCCGCATGGTGCTCATGCTGCAGAACGAGGTGGCCGATCGGTTGGTGGCCCAGCCGGGTGGGTCGGATTATGGCGTCCTCTCCGTCATGGCGCAGTATGCTGCCGATATCACCAAATCGTTTCGTGTTTCAGCTCAGTGTTTCAGGCCTAGGCCTGAGGTGGGCTCAGCGGTGGTGCTGCTCCGTGCAAACGAAGACCGGAGGCTTGGCCTGCAGGAAGAAGTGGCCTTTCGCACGCTCGTGAAGGCCGCCTTCGCACATCGAAGAAAAACCATCGTCAATTCCCTTCGTGATGAGGGCTACGCCCAAGACCATACGACTGAGGCGTTGACACAGCTTCGCCTCTCGCCGACCGCACGCGCGGAAACGCTGTCCCTCGAACACTTCATCGCTTTGTCTCGCCTGATGACGGTTGGCAGCAATGAGGCCACGTAGCGAATGATGGTCGAGATCTCGGCGTGATGTGGTTATCACGGTGAGGGTAGCTCGTGCTGCACCAAGAGTATCCCCGCCCCCTCTAGCTCTCCTCTCCAAGATTAATGTTACATGTGCAGGAAGGTCGAATCTCTCTGGTACGCTCAACCGTCATTGAGTAAGTGCGGAAGCGCACGGCCTGCTCGCCACCGATTCGCTCACCAGAATATTTTCCATTTCTCACAAAAACAATTCAGCAGATATTTCGCAAAAGGCACTGCCTGTTCTGACCATTCAAGGGAGAATCTGTGCAGGCACGTTGATTGCTCCTTCGATCTTGAGGCAACCAGGCCTCAAGGCAAAACATGATTGCCTCATAGCCTTATCCCCGGATGGAGGAATCGATGGATTACGTGAAGCCTCACGATGTGGTCGAGAGCATGCTAGCCGGCGGTGCATTGAAATTGAACTTGCAGGCTCGAGACCTGGTGATTCGAGGAATGTTGGCCGGCGCGTATCTCGGTGTAGCCACCAGCATGTCTGTGACGGTGGCGGTTGAAACCGGGTATTGGATCTTGGGCGCGTTGCTCTTTCCGTTTGGACTGGCGCTCGCGGTCCTGCTCGGGATGGAAATTATCACCGGGAGTTTTGCCCTGATTCCCTGCGCGTTAGTCGCGGGAAAGGAACAGAAGGAGCCTGTGGGAGTCCGTCGGGTGCTCGCCAACTGGGGCTGGGTATTTCTGGGGAATCTCTTGGGCAGCATCCTGTATGCCGCGCTCCTCGCCATCGTGCTCACCACCGCCTGGGATGCTCCCATCTCCGCGGTTGGTGCCAAGCTGATTGCGATTGCGGAGGCCAAGACGAACTACTATGCACAACATGGCCAGGCGGGCCTGCTGACGGTCTTCACCAAGGCGATCCTGTGCAACTGGATGGTGGGTCTTGCGGTGGTCTTTGCCTATTCCACGACGTCGCTCTCGGGGAAAATGATCGCCATCTGGGGTCCCACGGTATTGTTCTTCTCCCAGGGATTCGAGCATGCCGTGGTGAACATGTTCGTGATCCCCGTCGGCATCCTACTGGGAGCCAAGGTCAGTCTGTCTAGCTGGTGGATCTGGAACCAGATCCCAGTCACCCTGGGCAACCTGGTCGGAGGCATGTTCTTCACCGGCCTGGCGATCTATTTCGCTCATGGTTCAATCCCGGCAGCGCCCAAGGGACCTGCGCTCCAGGCTCCTCAGCCGAGTCAGAACGACAACCGTGAGCCTGCAATTGTCTCTCCCTAAGCAACGTGGAGGTCCCTGCTGTGAGCAGAGGGATGAGCAATGAGCACGATGTTTTCTAAACGGCTTCGAGGCTGGCGCTTTATCCTCTTTAACATTGTGCTTGGTCTTGGACACATGGTCGTGCTGTTCAACGCCGGGTCCTATGTGGCGCTGCTGCCTCATGCCGCCAGCGACTTGGGTGGCGTCCTGCCGAGTTTCGGGGGATGGGCCCAGACAGATTTCATGATTGCGCTGGCCCTCGCCTTCCCCGTTGGGCGTTGGCTGTCGCATCGGTACGGCGACTATCGGGTGTTTATCGGCGCGTTTGTTCTCTATGCGGGAGCGTCCTATCTCTGCGCCATCGGTGAGACTCTCTGGCTATTTCTGCCGGCCCGCATCCTTCTCGGTCTTGCAGGCGGCGCCACGCTCCCTTTAGGGCAATCCCTCTGGCTGAACGAATACTCCGATCGGCATAAATCGGTGGGCTTAGGTCTCTGGGCGCTGTTCACGCTCATGCCATTTACGGTCGGCTTGCCCGCGGGCGGCTGGCTCGCCGACGAACTCGGTTGGCGCTCGCTCTTCTACCTCAATATCCCATTCGCGCTGGCTATCGCCGGCTTGACCGGCGCCTTGCTGTACGGCCGCGGCTTCGTGCGGCGCCATATTCGATTCGATCTGGTCGGTTTTCTTTTCCTGGTTCTGGTACTCGGGGGGATCCAGACGTTGCTGAACATGGGCAATGATTTTGACTGGCTCGATTCGCTCTTCCTCCGTGGCGTCCTCATCGTCGTGGTCGTGGCGCTGATCTGCCTGGTGGTGTGGGAGTTGGGCACTCGTCATCCCGCCGTGGACCTCCGGCTGTTCCGTCACCGAAATTTTGCGATTGGGGTTGCCTGTTTGACTGTTGGGTTTCTCTCGATTCAAGGTCTGCTCACGCTATTCATTGTCCAGCTTCAGCTCTTGATGGGCTATTCGTCTTTTCTGGCCGGCAGGGTGTTTCTGCCCATGCTCTTGCTGGGAGTGCCCGCGACCATGGTCATGCACGAGCTGTGCAAGCATGTCGACGCACGGCTGC
>JANYAJ010000432.1 GCA_025361385.1 Nitrospira sp. | reverse complement strand
TTGGTGCCGAAGGCGGGATTTGAACCCGCACACCCTTGCGGGCGCTAGACCCTGAATCTAGTGCGTCTGCCAGTTTCGCCACTTCGGCACATCGAGGTGGAAGGGGATTATCCTGAATTATTGAGGTCCCCGTCAAGCAACGGGCTTGAATTACTTGGGTTGCACCGCTTGCGAAGCCCAGAGCCCGGCCTTCGCAATGTCCCTGGTGTCGCCGCTGATCACGATCCGCTCCCGGACGAGCCCGGCGGCGCCGAGCAAGGGAGCCGCCGCGATCCAGGGTGCCTCATCGGCGATCAAGATATCGAACCGGACGCGACTGAACAGGGGATCGCTCAGTACCCGCGATGCGGTGGTGACCACGAGTCGTCGATTTTGGATGAAGGCCTGGCGGTTGGTATCTTCCTCGGCCGCGAGCAATTCCCGGATCTTTTTCGTCCCGCCCAGATGGACGATGTCTTCTTTGAGTTCGTCAAACTCCGGCCGCATGTCTTTCGGCACCGCGGCCTCCGGCACGAGTTCGTCGATTCGCACCTTGGCGACATTGAGCTCCCCCTTCAATTCGGCGCATTGACTCTCATACAGTTCGAGATATTGATGCAGCGTTTCGACGTTTTTTCCGACGGCTTGCAAGCTGAGCCGCCGAAAGAGCGGGAGGTTCTCGTATTCGGCCAGCGTGGTAGTCACGTCTTTGATCTTGTTCTGTACGTCGGTGAGTTGCGTGAGCAGTCGCCATTCCAGAAGGCGCACTTCATCGAGATCTTTTTGTTTCTGCCCCTTGTAGGCCAACACAGGGGTCAACTCTCGAAACCGCTCGTATTTGCGCCTGAGCGCGGCTTTGTCTGCGCGCGACTTGGCATAGAACTGGTGCATCTGGGCTTCGAACCCCAGTTCCTGAATCCCGATACCCTCGGCCTGGTGGGCCAGGGTCATTTCATAGCGACTGACCCAGGTCTTATACGTGAGGCCGATGGCTTTCATGGCCCGCGCGATGGTTCCGACGAGTGCATCCGCCGCCTGGTGATCGGGACAGACCAGCAGGATGCGCTTATTCGCACGAATCAGTTCGATGACGAGGACAGCCAATCGCTGCCGTCGTACCGATAGCTCGTCTGACCAAATGGTCATGAGAATCGAGGAGCCAGGCCCTGTTCCTGACAGTTCTCCTGCTTTCGTCGTGGTCTCGAGGAGGGGGGCCAATCGGTCTGCCGGACCGAGCCGAAAGGCGTCTGGTTGCGCGAGCATGTCGCGCAATCGCTTGGCCGACGTGGCGAGAAGCCCGGCCCGATCAGGAACCACAGTCGTGTTGGCGCAGGACTGTCCAAGCGTGTCGAACGTCTGCGCAAGGATCACATTACCTTGCCCGCCAAGTACGATCCCTTCTGTTGGTTCCATGTCGTCCGGAGGGATAATGGAGAGGGGCGTGTCATGTTCGATGGACGAACCATGCGGAAGTGTCAGCTCGTAGAGATGCAGCGTACCGATGGTATGCAGAAGTCGGCCTGCTACCTGAGCAATGGGCTGGTCACGCGCCGTGGCGCTCACCCGTTTCTGCTCGGCTTCAAGCCGGAGTGCCCATGTCTCGATGAGGTCCCGCGCAGTCATGCGATCCTTGGAAAGTGGTCTTTGTGTAGCGTCGGCCATCATACGGTTGGCCATTGCGCCTGTCTAGCAGGATGCTGAAAAAAATGATGGATGGCCCGGTGAGTCCCCTGTGCTCGCGCAACGCGCGGTCTCAGAAGACCCTCGTTGGACGCGCGCACTGAGGGACTCGTCCGGGTCATCTTAGAAGAACGTACAGGAGAAAACTTGGCCCCCCATCCTCGGTTTCTTACTGCGGACTTGTTGGACGGTCTTTTGAGCATTCTGTAGGGAGGTCTCTTCTTGTTCCGGCTTGTAGGCCATTGGGATTTTGCTGTGCCAAAGTGATTATTTCTCAGCCTGCTAGCCTGAGAATCGTGCGTCTGCTTGACCCCACCGTACAGTTCCATTAGCGTAGGCATTTTGCAGCGCCTGCTCGATAGCCATTGGAGGACGTCATACATGCATGTAGTTGGACTTATGTCTGGGACATCCGGTGACGGAGTCGATGCCGCACTTGTGGACATTACCGGGCGAGGCCGTACCGTGAAGGCGAGAACCCTGGCGGCGCATACGCTGGCGTATCCACGCTCGTTACAGCAGCGTATCCTCTCCGCGTCTGTTTCCGGGACGGTCGCAGATATTTGTCATCTCAATGCGCTACTCGGTGAATGGTTCGCCAATGCCGCGTTGCATGTGATTCGGCAAGCAAAACTTCAGCCAAGCGATGTGACGTTGATCGGTTCGCATGGGCAAACCGTGCACCACCTTCCGCACGGCGTTCATGCGCCGGGTGTCGGCTCGATTCGTTCAACCCTCCAAATTGCCGAGCCGGCCGTGATTGCCGAGCGAACGGGGATTACCACGGTTGCGAACTTTCGGCCGCGGGATATTGCTGCAGGAGGCCAAGGGGCTCCACTCACGCCGACTGCGCATGCCCTGCTGTTGAAACATGCGCGCCGTGCACGGTTGGTCGTGAATCTCGGGGGCATCAGCAACGTGACCTATGTGCCGAAGGGAGGCCGTTTGAGCGGAGTGCAGGCCTTCGATACGGGGCCGGCTAATATGGTGCTGGATAGTCTGATGCTGCGCGTGACCGACGGGCGGCTATTGATGGACCGCGATGGAAAGTTAGCGATGAAGGGGCAGGTCGATTCACGATTGCTGGGCAAGTTGCTCGCCCATCCATTTCTGTCAAAACGACCTCCGAAATCGACCGGACGGGAAGCGTTTGGTCCCGATCTCATTGAGGAGTTGGTTGCGATTCAACAGCAACGGAGCCTCTCAATCGAGGATTTGCTGGCGACCTGCAGTATGTGGACGGCCAAGGCGGTGGGGACGTCGCGGCGGTGGATCAACGGGGAGATCGATGAGGTGGTAGTGGGCGGCGGCGGCGTCCGCAATCGGGCGATTATGACTCATCTCGCGACGGTGTTCGCTCCGGTGCCGGTCACCACATTCGAAGCCCTGGGGTGGGACAGTAAGTCGTTTGAAGCGGTGGCCTTTGCATTGTTGGCCTACCAAACCGTGACCGGCCAATGGGGCAATATTCCGTTAGTGACGGGTGCCACACATCCCGTGATCCTTGGCACGATTGTGCCGAATGGCCCTCGCTGGCGTGATTCCTTTCCGGCGCGATAGCGACATCATGATGGAGAATATTGTTATTGGACTTGCCGTCGCGTTTCTGGTGTTTCTGATTTGGCGCCTGATGGTTTCCTCAAGCAGTGAGCCGGCCAGGAAAGAGAGCGTGGTGATTCCTCCTGGCGTGACGCTGCGGCCTCAGCCCTTGCTGACCGACAGCGAGCTCATGCTCTATAATCTCATACGTTTGGCCGTGGAAGATCATTATCTTGTCTTTGCGAGGGTTCCACTCTGGTCTGTTGTCAGCGTCGAGGCGGAGGGAAGGGTTCGGTCTCAGGTGTTGAGGCAGATCGCGCTGAAGCAACTCGACTTTGTATTGGTTCACCCAGGAACGAAGGCGGCTGAGCAGGTTGTGTTGCTTGAGGAAGGGTTCCCCCCTCAGCCACATGAGGTCACTCGAACTCGCGAGATCCAGGCTGTTCTGCAGGCAGCGGGCATTATCTTGACCACTTTGAAGCCCAACACGTCCTATACCGTGCCCCAGCTGGCTCAGATGCTTGGCGTCGGCGAAGACGAGTGACCGCTAGGATACGACGCTATTCGCCAGGGCCGGTGCCAACCAGCTGTGTTGCCGGTTCCACATCTCGTATCGCGGCAACGTCAATGGCCTTCCTCGCCAGTTCGGCCTCTGCGCTCTCGGGATATTGATCGATGACTCGCTCGTACATCATGCGTGCTTTCTCATGATCCTTGATCTTGGCGTAGGTCTGACCAAGTTTGAGCGTGGACGCCGCAAGTTTTTGGCTCATCGGATAGTCGGACACGACATTGTAAAAGGACTTCAAGGCTTCCTTATAGCGCCCTAGCCGGTACTGACATTCTCCCACCCAATACTGCGCGTTGGCGGCCAAAGAGGATTGCCCGTGTAGTTCGAGGAAAAATCGAAATCCCGCCAGCGCGGCTTCGTAATCCCGATGTTTAAACTCTTCCATCACGCGATCATAGAGATGTCGAGACGAGTCCTGCATGTGGGACGGTGCAGCGACAGCGGGATTGAAAGATAGCAGCAACGCCATGATTCCTGGGAGCACGATCTTCAGTATTGTCATTGTAGTACCTCCATACTGCTCAGCCTGGTCTCCGTACCCATATCCACCTGATCCCGCAATCGCCATGCCACCATACGAGCGATCCGGCATGGCTAAAACAGACAAGAATCCAGTAGTTTGGCATCATTCCATGGCAGAATTTGCCGAGCGACAGTCCTGCCTGGATGACAGATTTGTACGATGTGTGTGTGATTCCTGGCTTGACAAAATTGAGACCGCCATTGAGTTGAAGTGACGGTCGTCAACGGCTTGAGATGAACTTGACTTGCATGGATGTGCTCGAAATAATGCCGCTCCTGATTATCGGGCCAGTGGCCGAGAGCAGAGAACCAATTCTGTGAGGATGAAGAGATGTGGACATGAAGACGGAGCCTCCGCTGAATCCACTCGGTGGAAAGACCCTGATTGTCGACGCAAATGACGCCGACGCCTATCCGCGACCCAGTGCGGCGCTTCTCGATGCGGGCGAGCAGGACCAGGTGTTTGTTCGTCCCGGGATCTATGAGGACAAAGTCTTTGTCACGGGGCGACCGATACATTTGGTTGGAGCCGGTCGAGATGAAGTGCAGATTTTTTCCCGACGTGGGGGGCCTCTCTATCTCCAGCAGGTCCCTAGTGGGCGCATCTCTGGCATTACGTTTCGATACGTCGGAAGTGACCAAAACTCTGCGATGAATCTGCTCGATTCCTCTTGTACGGTGACCCAGTGCCGTGCCACGGAAGGTATTCTTTCCGGCGTGGTGATTTATGGGCCGCAATCACGACTGACATTTGTCGGAAATGAAGTTTGTGGCAACCGGGAATCTGGGATATTTGTGTTTGCCGGAGCACAGCCGAGGATTGCCGACAATGTCTGCATAGGCAACCACCATTTCGGCATTGCGGTCCGGGATTCAGGAAGCCATCCTGAGCTCGTCAGAAACCAGTGCCGTGAAAACATGCTGAGCGGGATTCTCCTTTTTCATCATGCGGAAGCGCTTCTCGTCGACAATACATGCAGTGAGAATCAGCATTGGGGGATTGTGATGACTTCCGACTCCCACCCTACTCCTGGTCAGGAGGCGCTCGATACCTCAAACATTCTTGCCCCCAATCCACGAGGAACCTTGATCGTGACAGACCAGCCGTTGGGTGACATCGGACGGTGACGAGGTAGGGTGTGGAGAATACTGGCCCTCTAGGCTGGGCGCGTAGAATGAAAAGGAGAAAGCCGAGGAGGCTAGGAAGCGTGTACTGGCACTCGATACTCTTGATGCCAGCAGCCTGTGGCTATGTTATGCGGGGAGATTCGGAACGTGTGTCTCAGCGGCTTCGTGAAGGTGAAAGCTGTTACCGCCTTGCTGTTTTGCTCGATACATTGCCGTGTCGGCATGCTTCAGTAATTCGTCGACGGGATGATCGTCGTGCGGATAAATCGTCACGCCAATGCTGACCCCGATGGAGATGTGATGGCCCTGTAGTTCGAACGGCGTGGCGATCGATTCCGTGATGCGTTTCGCCACCAGGAGGATGTTC
>JANYAJ010000367.1 GCA_025361385.1 Nitrospira sp. | reverse complement strand
GGCTTCCGTGTATTCCTCTTTCTCGAAGAACGCTTCGCCTCGCTTCATGATGACGTTGGGGTCGTAGTTCTTCTCGATTGTATCGCCCAGGAAGATCTGCTCGTCGGTGCCGCTCAGGGCTTTCTTGGTTGTATCTTGGGGCTTGGGTGTACTGGAGCAGGCTGTGATGACGCAGAAGACTGCTATGCAAAGGCCGAGAGCCGTTGCCAACCGTGGTGTAACCGTGAAGATGGGAATTGAGCGTATCATGACTGCCTCAAAATGTAGCAGGAGTGCGGGTTGAATGCAACGATTCGAGCATGCGAGTTGACCCCTGTGGCACCGAGACCTATAATCCCGCCATTCTTGCAGTGAGCCGCACAGTACAGATACCTATGATACGGACAAGGATTATTGGGACGGGCTCGTACCTCCCTGAACGGGTGGTGACGAATCGCGAGGTGGGGGCGTCGTTGGGTATTGAGCCTGACGCGGTCTTTCGCCTGACAGGGATTCAGGAGCGTCGCTGGGCCGCGGCATCCCAAGCGTCTTCCGATCTTGCCGTAGAGGCCGCTAGGCAAGCGCTTGAGGCCGCAGGACTCCCGGTTTCTGACGTCGGGGCGATTGTGCTATCGACGACCTCTCCCGACTCGGTCTTTCCCTCTACGGCGTGCCATGTTCAGCGGATGCTGGGTTGTCCCGCGATACCGGCATTCGATGTGGCGGCTTCCTGCTCAGGCTTTCTCTATGGACTCTCGATGGCCGATGCGATGATTCGGAGCGGTCAGATCAAGACCTGCTTGGTGGTCGCTGCCGAGGTCAAGTCTCGTTCCCTCGATCCTGCTGACGGCGACACGGTGCTGTTATTTGGCGATGGGGCCGGTGCGGTGGTGCTGCGGGGCGAACCGGAGACGGGTCACCTGAACCGGGGGCTCATGGGGCTCCGCCTCCATGCGGACGGTGCTCAGCATGGTTTGATTTCGATTCCCGCGGGCGGATCGCGCATGCCGACGACATTGGAAACGGTTGAGGCGAAGCAGCATACGTTGCGGATGCAAGGGGCACCGCTCTTTCGTCTGGCGGTTAAACGATTGGAGCAGGCCATCCTCGAGATCGTGAAAGAATGCGGTGTCGATATTCACGATCTCGCGCAGCTGGTCTTGCACCAAGCCAATGGGCGAATTATCAGCCAGCTGACGAAGCGGCTGGGGGTTTCGCCGGAACGGGTTTGTTCCGTGATCGGGCGTTATGGTAATACGTCGTCGGCGTCAGTGCCGATCGCGCTCGACTATGCAGTCCGCTCGGGAAAGATTGCGCCCCACGACCTGGTCTTGCTGGGCAGTTTTGGCGGTGGGGTAACGTGGGCGGCCGGATTGGTTCGCTGGTAAGGGCTGTCTCTGTATGGCGTGACGGCGCTGCCTGTGCCGTGAGAAACGCGGATTGTATCTGAACTGAGGAGCGTCGCAGATGTTATTTGGATTGATCCCTCGAGAGGAAGCGTTCTTTGAGCTGTTCAAGAAGGCCGCACATAATATGATTGAGGGAAGCCGCCTTCTAAAGGTCATGATGGAGGATTTTCGGTCTCCTATCGAACAAGCCCGGGAGATTAAGGACGTTGAACATATTGGAGATAGCATTACGCACGATATTGCGTTTCGATTGAACAAGACCTTCATTACGCCGATCGATCGGGAGGACATCCATGACCTCGCGAGCGCGCTCGACGATATTCTGGATGTCACGGAGGAGATCGCCGATCGCTTCGTGTTATACAAGGTGACGAAGCCGACTGAGATGGCGGTGAAGTTGGCTGATATTCTCTATCGGGCCTCTGTGGCCGTGGGCAGTGGCGTGGATCGCCTCGGACTCGCGCACCCGGAACTCAAGGAATGCAGTGTGCGGGTAAACAGCCTGGAAAACGAGGCTGACCGAGTTTCCCGCGATGCGATATCCGCTCTCTTTGAAAAAGAAACCGATCCGATCGCGGTGATCAAGTGGAAAGAGATTTACGAGAACTTCGAAGCGGGAACCGATCGCTGCGAAGACGTCGCAAATATTCTTGAACGGATCGCGCTCAAACATCACTGAACGGCAACGATGAGCAATACTACCAGGGCTTTTTCTGCTCAGCATTCAGCATTCAGCACTCAGCGTTGGCGGTGCCATGCCTGAGCTGACCGGAATGTTGCTTTTTGTCGTGTTGTTGGCGCTCCTGTTCGACTTTTCGAACGGGTGGCATGACAGTGCCAATGCCATTGCGACGGTCGTCTCGACGAGAGTTGTGAGCCCGCTCGTGGCGGTCATGGCCGCTGGCGTTCTCAATGTCGCCGGGGCGTTCATGTCCACGGCGGTCGCCAAGATGGTGGGGTCGGGGATTGTGAACTCAGCCATGGTCACTCAAGAGATGGTGGCGGCGGCGTTGGCTGGGGCGATCTTGTGGAATCTCTTCACGCTGTTGTTGGGATTGCCGACCAGCTCGTCTCACGCCTTGATCGGCGGACTGGTCGGGGCTGCGGTAACCCATGGAGGGTGGGCCATGGTGAAGTGGTCAGGGCTTCGTCCGGTGATGGGAGCCATGGTGCTTGCGCCGTTCTTTGGCTTTGCCATTGGATTTACGTTGATGGTGCTCATCAGCTGGGCCTGCTTTCGTGTGACGCGAAGTGTGGCCACTCGACTATTCAAACGGCTGCAGCTCGTCTCGGCCTGCTTCATGGCGTTCAGTCACGGAGCCAACGATGCGCAGAAGGCCATGGGCATCATTACCTTGGCCTTGCTCTCTGCCGGGCAGATTCCTTCTGGCGAGGTGCCTGGTTGGGTGATCGGCGCCTGTGCGGTGGCGATGGGATTGG
>JANYAJ010000323.1 GCA_025361385.1 Nitrospira sp. | reverse complement strand
CGATCGGAGCCTGCCTTCTCGGCCTGTCCTCTGCCACGGAGGCGGCGCAGTCGATTCGTGTCCTGTTGTCAGCGAATGTCTCACAGCTCGATGTCCGCGCAGACCGTCCCTTGTGGGTGACGGATGCCAAAGGGCATAGCCAGACTCTGCGCACGTCGGTCCATATTCAAGTCGGGGAACAGGGCTTCCTCTTGAATGGCGTCCGCCTGCCGACGGAGCGGTTGACGCTGCAGGGTGGAGAGCAAGGCCTCACGGTAACTTTCCCACGGCCCACCAGAAAATCTCACGGGGCGTCGGTATCCTCCGGCGATTCCGGTGTGGCGATCTCCGTGAGTGGCCTTATTCACCTGGTGCGAAAAGGGAAAGGGTTTCTCGTTATCAACCGGGTAGATTTTGAAGAATACGTGAAAGGGGTGGTGCCTGCAGAGGTCAGTTCGGCCTGGCATCCTGAGATGTTGAAGGCTCAGGCGGTCGCGGCTCGGACCTATGCGCTCTATCAACAGATGTTGAGCGCGACACGCGACTACGACGTGGCGGCGACGGTGCAAGACCAAGTCTATCGGGGCAAGCAGGGGGTTGATGCCGGAATTCTTCGCGCGGTCGAAGACACTCGCGGGCTTGTCGTCACCTATGAGGATGCGCCGATCTATGCCGCGTTCTCATCGACGGCGGCCGGACTGACAGAGGATGCCATGAATGTGTGGTCGAAAGAGTATCCCTATCTGAAGGGGGTAGAATGTCCCTTTGACCTTGCGTCGCCCTACTATCAATGGAAATCCTCCTTCAAAGTCGATACGCTTGAACAGAACTTGCGGCAGCAGGGATTTTCCGTGGGAACGATCGCGACGATGACCCCGCTTTCGTTCAGCCGCGGAGGGCGAGTCGCGAAGCTGCGCATCTTGCACTCCGGGGGGGAGCTCATCCTTCGAGGCGAAGAGTTGCGGAAAGCGGTCGGCTACACCATTATCCCCAGTACGCAGTTTGCCATCGAATCGATCGGGCGGGAGGTGGTGCTGTCAGGATTTGGTGCAGGGCACGCCGTCGGCATGTGCCAGTGGGGCGCGAAAGAGCTGGCTGAGCTGGGGTATCCCTTCTCGACGATTCTTCGGTATTACTATCCTGGCACGGAACTACAGAATATGACGTTGACTAAACCTCCGACCCCGCCGTCTTCCTGATGCAGCTCTCCGAGTTCGACTTTCCGTTCGATCCTTCGTTGATTGCGACGCATCCGGTTCTTCCACGCGATCACGCGAAGCTGCTCGTCCTGCAGCCGCACACCCACTCGCTTGCCCATCGACGGGTTGACGACTTGCCTGAGCTGCTTCAGCCCGGCGATCTCCTCGTGGTCAACAATACGAAGGTGTTGGCCGCGCGCGTGGTTGGATGGAAGCGTCCGTCCGGTGCGGTGGTCGAGATCCTTTTCGTGAAAGATCTCGGGGATGCGACCTGGGAAGTGTTGATCAAGGGGACGTTTCGTCCAGGACAGACCATCGAGATGGATGCAGCGGCCTCTGCGGTGGTGATCGAGCGTGGTTCGGTCAGAACGACGGTGCGGGTGAAGAGTCCGATTCCGTTCGTTGAATGGTTACGGGAACATGGCCGAATGCCGCTTCCGCCCTATTTAAAACGAGCACCGACTGATCAAGATCGGGAATGGTACCAAACGCTGTTTGCGCAACATGAGGGTGCGATTGCTGCACCGACGGCCGGACTCCATTTCACCGCGGAATTGCTGGCACGGCTGCAACAGCGAGGAATCGGTCTCACGAGCGTCACGCTCCATGTTGGTATCGGAACCTTCAAACCGGTGAAGGTCGATCACATCGAAGACCATCAGATGGGCGAGGAATGGATCGAGGTCGGGGTAGAGACGGTACGTGCCATCAAACATGCGCGGGCGGCGGGTGGACGGATCGTCGCGGTCGGGACTACCGCGGTACGTGCGCTCGAAACGGCGGCTCGTGTTGACGGCCAGGTCAGTCCCTATCGAGGCGAGACGGACATCTTCATGACGCCAGGGTTCTCATTCAAGGTGATCGACGCGCTCTTCACGAATTTTCACCTGCCGCGCACCACATTGCTGATGCTGGTTTCCGCGTTGGCCGGGACGGAATTTCTTCGAGAGGCCTATGCCGAGGCGGTTCGCGAGCGGTACCGTTTCTACAGTTATGGCGATGCGATGCTGGTCTTGCCAGATACGAAGTAGGGCGGCGAGGAATGTGTTGGGGCTCGAAGGTGGTTACAAGAGCTCGCGGTGAATAGTGATGGGAAGCGTTGTTTTGAGCGATTCGGTATAGGCCATCAGCGCGCGTTGCTGCTTTTGAAAGAGGACGTCCTGTAATGCACGGTCCTTGGCTGCGGCGGCCTTTGCCGGGTCCGATTCCGTTTGCCGTACTGTGAGGGCCTGTGCCTCGGCAAGTTCGGCGGGGGTCAGGGCTACGGCGTCACGGATGACCAGCCGGGCTTTGTTGCTCAGTACTTCTTTCGCTTCCATGGCTTCAAATATCGCGGGCGTCAGATGGTTCGCTGCCAGGAGTCGTTGGTAGATTTCTGGGTCAAATGCGCCGTTTTTTTGAAAGTCGGGGATCTGCATGATGACTTCGCGCAGGTCCTCGTCCGCCACGGTGAGGCCCATATTTTTTGCCGCGATGAGCCAGGTCCGATTGTCGATGAGTTGATCCACGACAAATTGCTTGATCGTTTCGTCCTTGAACTCTCCTGGGACTTTATCCTTGTAGAAGCGATAGGTATTTTCGTAGGCGCGTCGAAACTCGTCGCGGGATACGGTGAGGTCTCCGACTGACGCAACGACGGCGCCGGACTGTTCACCAAATCCCCACCAGCCCATGGTGATGACGAAGGCGAGGGCGATAATCCCCATGATGGACTTGAGGAGCCAGGGATAACTATGGGACGCATCACGCATCAATTTGATCATGACAACTCCTCGGAAAGTTCGTACAAACGGATTGTACTCAGGGCGCTGTGCAAAGGCAAGGGACGACCGTCCTTCCAGCGTTGGAATCTCACGATTGAGCAGAGGTCTCTATCCGTGAAGGCGAGGCGTCGTAGTCGTCATGTCGATCTGCGGGAGAATGGTCTTTGTTTGTGCTGGGTAATGTGATTTGTTATACTTTGCCACTAATTGTAAGGAGAGCACTTGGCCGAGGAGGTTCGCGGGGGTCATTCAATCGGTGCCGGGATCTACCCGAAGGCGCAGGTCCTGAACCGAGGTATTGCCAAGCTCATCGATGTATTCATCGTCGCAGCAGCCGATCAAATGATCGTGCCAGTAGGTTTTCATGCAGGATTGGCGTATATACTGATTGCTGATGGATTTGCCGGCGGGCGCAGTATCGGTAAACGGTTGATCGGCCTCCAGACGGTGCTTCCAGACCGGCGTGAGTCTGCAGGGTTTCGGGAATCCATTATTCGCAATTTACCCTTTGCAGTCGCGCAATTAGCCTTTGCCGTCCCGTATGTGGGATGGATTGTGTCGGTCGCTATCATGGCGTTCGAAGGGGTCTTGATCATTGGGAATGAACAGGGGCGGCGTCTTGGTGACGAGGTTGCCGGTACCCAGGTGCTAGATGCGGGTCGACTGGCGTTGCCCGACTGAGCGCGCAGTCAGAGGTTGAGGGGAAGGGAGAGCAATCGTGGGCTTTGCAAGTGACATCTTCGGGTGGTTCTCAAACGACC
>JANYAJ010000280.1 GCA_025361385.1 Nitrospira sp. | reverse complement strand
TGACATAGCCGCCGAGCTTCTCACGGGGACTGCGGGGATAGTGCTTGCGCAGATCCTGTGCGTATCGTTTGACCTTATCAAGATCGGGTACCATAGCCGCCTCCCAGGTTCGTGCGTTCTCTACGCTCTTAAAATTGAACCGTTCCTTCACTCTCCCAAATAAGCACTTCGGCTCCGGTCGTCCTATCTGCCGTCAATGTCCGTGCTCCCGCTTCCGTGAGTCGAACCGCGTCGCCTGCGTTCAAACTTCCGGCCTGCTCAAGATGCGCCGACCCTTTCGCCACATACAGGTGAACGTGCTGGCTGTCCGGCACCCTGACGATTTCTCCTGGCAGAAGTCGGCCGCCCCAGAGGACGGCTCCCTTCTGTCCAATCGAGATGGCGACATCATGTCCCTTACCCGAAGCAACCGGGACGAGCCCTCCCTTCGCGAGATAGGCATTGATATCGAGCTGTTCATAGCCGGGGGTCGTCCGCTGAGTATCAGGAACGACCCACATCTGCACGAACCGCACGTCCTTGTCGGCGCTGGGATTCATTTCCGAATGCCAGATGCCGGTACCGGCACTCATGCGCTGTGCGAGCCCCGGATAGAGAATCCCCTTATTGCCTTCAGAATCTTTATGTTCCAACTCACCGTCCAGCACCCACGTGACGATTTCCATATCCTGATGCGGGTGCGTGCGAAAGCCGGTGCCGGCCTTCACCGTATCGGCGTTGCTCACCAGGAGCAATCCATGATGAGTATTGGCCGGATCGTAATGGTTCGAAAAACTGAAGCTGTGCCACGAGTCGAGCCAGCCGATCTGGGTGTGGAAACGCTCCTGAGCTCGACGGATATCGATTTTGGTAGGCTGTATCCCGATCCCGTTCATGGTTCTGCCTCCTATCCCGAGTTCTCCGCCTCGTCCCTCGCTTACCTCTCAACCTTCTCCGCAATGAGTCGATCTATCGACCATTTCCCGGCGCCCGTCATCAACAGCGCGAGGCCGATGCCGATCACTAAGAGATGATACTCGTAACCTTCCCCCTGCTGCTTGCCGAACCAGTTCATGAAGAATCCGTTCGGGAGATGCGAGGTGGTGACGGCGCCAAGCATGATCACGATGAAACTCGCTGCCGTGAAGCGCGTCAGCAGGCCAAGTAACAGAGCGACGCTCCCGAAGGATTCCCCAATGATCACCAAGAAGGCGATGATCCAGGGCAAATGCATCGTCTCCGTAAAGAACCCCATAGTCCCGGAAAATCCGAACCCGCCATACCAGCCCAACAACTTCTGGGCTCCATGCGGGAACATCACCAGTCCAAGCGTCAAACGGAGAATAAGACCGGCCCAGCTATTGTCTGTGTAAAATAATTGCCGCATCACGCACCCCCTTAAATGGTCTGACCGCTCCGTCCCATCGCCGGACATTGCACAGCCCGACATGCCAATTATAATAGTCCTAGTTAGTACGATGTCAAGAGAGAAAATCCGTCCCCTGGTTTCCTTGTAAAAATGTGAGTGGGATCAATCGGTTCGAGTGAGATGGCAGGAAACGGACCCGTGCGAACTAGTCGCGCCGCGATCCTTTCATCGCCCGTTCTACTTCGCGGCTGGCTTCACGCGTCTTGTCGGATTCCCGGCGGTCATGCTGTTTTTTGCCTTTCGCCAAGCCGAGTTCGACTTTGGCCAGGCCACGATTGGAGAAATAGATGCGGAGGGGGATGATCGTCAGCCCCTGCTGCTGCGTCTTGACGAGGAGTTTATTGATCTCCTTGCGATGAAGCAGGAGTTTCCTGGTACGAAGCGGTTCATGATTCGAAAGGTTGCCGTGGCTGTACGGACTGATGTGGCAATGGTGGAGAAAGATTTGTCCTTCTCTTACACTGGCATAACTATCTGACAGATTCACGCGCCCCTCACGGAGAGACTTGACCTCCGTGCCCTGGAGCATGATACCCGCCTCGAACTTCTCTTCAATGAAGTAGTCGTGGTACGCCTTACGGTTCGTGACCACCGGCCGTTCGAAGCGCTCTCTCTCTTTCCCCATCAGGCGTCTGACTTTCATTGCCAAAATAGAAGCGCAGTCGGCATTCCGCCTAGAATACCAGGAAAAGACCGTCCGAGTATGACCGAAAGCTGGCTACTGATTGCCCCAACCGATTTTGCTATGATGCCCTCATGGGCGGACTCAGCTCCAACGATTCAGTATCCAGCGTCCTCGAAGGACTGGTTCGCCGTCTGGGCCTCGAATCCATGCTGCTCGAAAGCCGCTTGCGTCGGAATTG
>JANYAJ010000242.1 GCA_025361385.1 Nitrospira sp. | reverse complement strand
TCATTCACCCGTTGCACTTGGAACTTGAAACCGCCCTGCATATCACCCCAATGCCACGGCGGGGGGAAGAAGGAGGCGCTGTGAAGGTACTTGCCGTCCATCCGAGCGCATTGATGTATACGAAAATATATCTTCGTTTGGAGCCGCTCGGGTTAGAGCTGATTGCTCAAGCCATCCGCCAAGCCGGGCATGAAGTCTGTCTCATTGATTTGCAAGTTGAAACCCATCGTGACTATGCGGCGTTGCTTCAGACCTGGCGCCCCGATGTCGTCGCCTTCTCTTGCAATTATCTGGCGAACGTGCCGGAAATCGTCGATCTGGCCAAGCTCACGAAAGGCATACTGCCCGGGAGTTTTGTATTTGTCGGCGGCCATAGTGCTTCATTTATCGCGGAGCAATTCCTGGAGCATGGGGCAGGCGCCATCAATTGCATTCTTAAAGGGGAAGGTGAGGCGGTCGTACCGGAGCTTCTGCGGACGATCGAGCAGGATCGAGCGGCAATCATAGGGGTTCCCGGAGTGGTCACACGTTTCGGCTCAGGGCCCTCTCCGATTTTCTCTGAAGATCTTGATGCCATCAGTCCTGCACGCGACTTGCTGCGCCATCGTCGGAAATATTTCATCGGGGTCCTGGACCCCTGCGCCTCCATTGAGTTCGCGCGGGGCTGCCCATGGGATTGTTCATTCTGCAGCGCCTGGACCTTCTATGGCCGGAGCTATCGCATGCACAGCCCGGACCGAATTGTAGAAGACCTGGCACGGGTGCAAGAACCGGGCATTTTCATCGTCGACGATGTGGCCTTTGTGCAAGGTAAGCACGGCATGGCGATCGGAGAAGCGATTGCCAAGAAGGGGATCAAGAAAAAATATTACCTGGAGACACGCGGCGACGTGCTACTGCGAAACAAGGAGGTGTTTAAGTTTTGGAAATCCATCGGCCTGGAATACATGTTCATTGGCGTCGAGGCCATCGACGAAGAAGGGCTGCTGAAGCATCGCAAGCGCATTTCGCTGGGTAAGAATTTTGAAGCGTTGGAATTCGCCCGCTCACTCGGCATCACTGTCGCCATCAATCTCATTGCCGATCCGGATTGGGACAAAGAGCGATTCGAGGTCATCCGCCAATGGTGTCTCGAAGTTCCAGAAATCGTGAACATCAGCGTCAATACCCCCTACCCTGGGACGGAAACATGGTTGACGGAGCCGCGTCCCATTCAAAGCCGGGATTATCGCCTATTCGATATCCAGCATGCCGTACTGTCCACAAGGCTCCCCTTGAAGGAATTCTACGAAGAGTTGGTGAAGACCCAGGAGGTCTTGAACATGAAACATCTGGGTTGGAAGGCATTACGGTCAACGGCCAAGATCGTCGCGGAGCATCTGTTGCATGGACAGACGAATTTCCTGAAGATGCTGTGGAAGTTCAATAGCGTCTACAACCCTGCATTACAACTTGCCGACCACCAGCAAGCGGTGAAGTATGAGATGGCCTTGCCTCCAACCTCTCAACAAAGGGTCGGCCATGGCTTGCTCTATATTCACAAAGCTAACGGTCGCCAAGGGCGCCACATCGACGACTCGACGGAGCAGTTCGTCGAGGCGACGAGGATGGGGGTCTCCCAGTAGATACCCGTGGCCACTCCTCCCTCCTTAACGGGAAGGGAACCGGTCCGTCAGAGATGGACTGTGCCCTGCCGACTATCGACTTGTTCCAGGGCTCAGCTTGCAGGCCTTCCGCAGTGCGCGATACATCGATTGATGGACCGTGAGGAGGTTCCACTCTCCGGGGTTCGCGTCGATTTCCACCAGGAGCATGGCGCGCACTTGATCCGAAGACATGCCGGTCACGCAGGGATTGATCCAGGCAAGGCTGGTTCCCTGCTTTCCATAGGCGAAGGCAAGGTCGAGCCCGTCGATGACCCCGGCTGCGTAGGCCTGTTGCTCCCCTTTGCTGAGTCCTCGCCAATCCTTCCCACTCATGAAGCTTTTTGGTATCAGTGCGGAATCAATGTCCGCCTGCGCGCCCCCTTGGACGATGCCCAGCAGGAATCCCACCATCAAGATCGCAAGCCCGACGAAATTCCTGATCATGCGATAGCCTCCTTTCGCATCCTCTATGCCCTCTGAGCGGACTCTATCAGCAGATTCCGGCACCAGCCCGGAAAGAACAGCTGCAAACTTCACATGGACAATTCGAATCGGCCGAAACTGTTCCAACCCTGCGCCTATCCGGCGATACGAAGCTCACAGCTCAGTGGTGCCTAACACGACTGGAAGCACCATAGAAAATGGTACCGGGGCGTGAAGGAATATTTCAATGAGGTGAACGGATATTCAAGGGCAGAGTGATTCAAAGCAGGAAAGGGACAATGAAAATGTCTAGTTTGCTGGGCCAGCCGCCCACCTCCTATCGTGCGAAAGGCTGCAATGACGTATTTAACAATGTAATGGAACATTTCAGCCTCGCAGCTTGAAGATTACCGGCCTCCACCTGTGCCCGCCATACCCAGAAGCTCATATCATTCGTCAACCCACGCTTCAGCACGATCTCCTTCCACTTGAGCCGCCCGGGCAGACTCTTGATGATCGTTTGACCATTGGCGCCCACGATTTTTTTCTCGACTACTTCGGATTCGGACCCCAGGCTTGAGACTTCGGTGAAAAAGGCGGTGGGTCCCCCCTGCACTTTAAACTTCACAAAATACTCGGCTGAGAGGACTGCTTCCTGAGCTGTCATCGCCGGCATGCTACCAGAGAGCCACATCACAACACCGACCACACAGGACCCAGCAACCAGTGCTGCACCGAAAGGCCAGCGTGCTCTCATCGTTGCTCTCCCTCCAAGGATTATGAACGGTTGCGCCCGACCACCAGTCGGCACAACATCAGGCACAGATCGATCATCGACGAAGGCTACTGCGCTCTGCGCGAGCTGTCAATGCACA
>JANYAJ010000129.1 GCA_025361385.1 Nitrospira sp. | reverse complement strand
GTAGAGGAATCGATATTTGAAATCCTTGAACCCACGATGAAAGCGCAGCAGGGTGGCGGGCTTGAGGACGATGGCGGCGCGCATGAGACGACGAGGGCTCAGGAACTGTGAACAGAACCCGAAGAGCAGACGGTCCACGGTGCGAAGATTGGGGGCTCGTCGATTAATAGCGATCTTTCGGCTCATCGGCCCTGGTACAGTCCCGAAAGTCCAAGGCACTGCGGAACACGCCGACGATGTACTTCTGGAATGAATCCTGATCGAGCCCGGAGAGGGCCATCCCGACCGCATCGGCGCGTTCTGATTTCCATTCCATTTCCCACCGGATCCACGTGCCCTCGACCGGTTTCTCTTTAGATCGCTGTTCGGCAGCCTTATCGTAGATACGGAGATAGGTGTCGGACTGGCGGGAGCCCATGCACAATGTCTGGCCGGTATCCAGGCCTGAACCCACATCGAGCCCAGAAATCAATCGAGACTGACGGAAGTGGGAGACACAGTTCCCTGCCTTCACCGATTGATAGATCCGATCGACATCGATCACGCCGTTGCGGTCATCCAAGGCCACGTCAATGCGCCCGAAATGGCCTTGTTTCTCAAAGACCCAGGTTGCCATAGATTGAAATTGCTGATAGGTCCAGCCGCTAATCAGTTCTTGCGAGAGATCGACATGCACTTCACGAGGGGCCCAACCCGCCCCGGTACCAATCCGGCCTAATCCACCCGCAGGCCCACGGGATAACCAGCCTTGCCGGTACCCCAGAAAGCCTTTTTTATCCTTGATCCACTCCCCACCGATTCGTGCGATGACTTCATCTGCTGAACAATCAGGTACGGTGAAGCGAAACCAACCGAGTGCACAGGTCCAGATACTCATGTGATCCTCCGTAAGACACCGTGGAAATTCCGCCCCCGTTTTACCGAGCGGGGGCTTTTCATCGCTGCGCGTCGCCGGCTGGCGCCGGCGATCGCGCCCTTCGGTGTCGATCTGCCGTTGAGACGACGCATGCGGCTGCGTCCGTTGCGTTCCATCGCCCGTTGGACTTTCGCGAGATTAAATCGCGCCATGCGACCCAGCCACTGCACAGGGATCTCCTCCTTGCGATAGGCCCGCTGGATAGACTTCGGGCTCATGCGGAGTTCCGCCGCCAGTTCCTTCACCGTGAGCAACTCCTTCTTCATGCCTAGTCCTTTCTGTCGGTCCGGCTCAGCACGCCGCTGACCATACCGGTGTGAGTGAATGTAGGGAAGTACCCTGCTTAGGCCTGCTTAGGACAGTTAGGGACTCTTAGGGACAATAGTCAGAAGCAAGCCGAAGGGAATGTAACTTCGGTGTACAAATAGAGGAATACTTAATGTTACGTAAGAAGGACGAGCCGAGTCTGTCAGACTGGCAAGAGTGCCCATGCCGATACCAGCAGGATTGCTTGCGAGTTACGGGAATGAATGGTTCCATTGCCAGGGCCACGCTTTCCCAAGTTAGGGTGCTTTCTCGCGGGGAAAAGGGTATTCTGCGGCGGAAGCTTCCCGGAGCGAACGCGAAACGAAATCGATGCCTAGAATTTTTGATAACATCGAACGGTCCCTTCTTCCTGCGCTTCGAGACACTATCCAATTGGCACATCGTGCCGACTTCTGTGTTGGCTACTTCAATCTTCGTGGCTGGAAAGCAATTGATCGCCTGATTGACAAGTGGGCAGGCGGACCTGGTCAGCAGTGTCGCCTTCTCGTCGGTATGCAGCGACTCCCGCAGGATGAGCTTCGCACGGCCTACAGCTTGCTCCCGCAGGAAGATCAAATAATAAGCCAACAGGCCGTTATTCGGCTGAAGCGTCGCTTAGCGCAAGAGTTCCGCGCCCAGCTGTCTTTCGGTGCCCCCAACGACGAAGATGAAGCAGGCCTTCGTCGCCTCTCAGCCCAACTCAAGTCTGGAAAAATCGTCGTAAAGCTCTTCCTGAGCCATACGCTCCATGCCAAGCTCTATCTTTGCTTCCGTCCAGACCCGAACAACCCCATCACCGGCTTTCTTGGATCAAGCAACCTCACGCTTGCAGGCTTGTCTCATCAAGGCGAACTCAACGCAGATGTGCTTGACCACGACGCGACGGAAAAACTCGCGCGCTGGTTTGAAGATCGCTGGGGTGATCGTTGGTGCGTGGATATCACCAAGGAGCTTATCCAGGTCATTGATGAAAGCTGGGCGCGCGAAGACGTACTTCCGCCCTATCAGATATACGTAAAGATGGCGTACCACCTAGCAGAGGAGGCGAGGGCTGGCCTTTCCGAATTCACGACCCCGACCGATATGCGTAGCACCTTGCTTGAATTTCAGTCGGCTGCAGTTCGAATTGCGGCACGCCATCTGGACAAGCGCGGTGGTGTCATCCTCGGCGATGTCGTCGGCCTTGGCAAAACCCTCATGGCCACTACGCTAGCCCGCGTGTTTCAGGATCCGCCGCATTCCCTTGAAACGCTCATCCTCTGTCCGAAAAATCTGGTCCCCATGTGGGAACACTACGTCCATCGCTACCGTCTGATCGCCAAGATCATTTCCATCACGCAAACGCAGAACAGCCTTCCGGACCTCCGCCGCTACCGCGTAGTCATC
>JANYAJ010000113.1 GCA_025361385.1 Nitrospira sp. | reverse complement strand
ATACATCATCTGTTTGGTGAGGAGATAGTTCCGCGAACTCCCGCCCTCGATGGCATAACTCGCGAGCGTGAACGGCGCGCCAGCAAATCCAATTAAGGGCACTCGCCCGTTCAATGCGCGCCGTGCCTGACGGATGGCTTCGGCCACATACTCCAGCTCATCCCCGTCGATCACCTTGAGCCGCTCCACGTCCGCCTGGTTTCGCACCGGATTGTGGATAACCGGCCCCTCGCCTTCCGCGAACTCTAAATTAAGGCCCATCGGTTCGAGGGGCAACAGGATGTCGGCAAAAATAATGGCCGCATCGAGCGGAAAACGATCGATGGGCTGCATCGTGACCTGTGCCGCCAACTCCGGCGTCTTGCACAACTCCAGCATCGAATGCTTCGCGCGAAGCGCACGATATTCCGCCATATAACGGCCCGCCTGGCGCATAAACCAGACTGGCGTACAATCAACCGGTTCACGCCTGCACGCTTTAAGGAAACGATCATTCATCATTTTTGCATTCTAGAGACGAGGGGGCGAAGGTGTCAATTCGCAATGGAACGAGCGCCGAGGTGAAATATGATTATGCAATAGCGTCTGCGTAAACAGTAGACAACCCCTCTGATTCCGTTAGAATACAAGGGACGGTTCATGCTGCGGAAGATGCCCTGTTTCACTTTTCGAACGGTTCTGTGTATAATAACTCGTTCTTGCACCGCTGGAGTACCAAAGTAGTAGTCTTTGCGCTCCAGTATCTGCGGCCTGCCTGACGAGTAATTTTCAACGCGCCGCGATCTCACACAGCCTTACCGGGGAACCTGTCCCACGCACCACGTCCCAGTAAAGCGTCGCCCCCTGACTTGGAGGTAAGTGAATGTCTAACGTAACAGCCCTGCAGACCAGTAAAGCCCAGAACCTCAAACTCACCGTACTCCGCTGGTTCGACTCCTGGGCCGGAATTGAAGACATGAAGGTCGAAGGACCGCCAAAGATGGACTGGATCCGTTGCATCCCGCTCATCGCCGTGCATGTCATGTGTCTCGGAATTATCTGGGTGGGATGGAGCTGGACCGCAGTCGCCGTCGCAACAGCCTTTTATTTCGTCCGAATGTTCGCCATCACCGGCTGGTACCACCGTTACTTTTCGCATCGCACCTTCAAGACGTCCCGTGCATGTCAATTTGCCTTTGCTGTACTGGGAGGCTCTTGTGCCCAACGCGGTCCGCTCTGGTGGGCCGGGCACCATCGCCATCATCACATCGCATCGGACACACCGGATGACGTGCATTCCCCTCTTCACGGAGGATTTCTCTGGTCACACATGGGCTGGTTTACGTCACAGACGCACTTTGCCCCTCGCTTGAAAAACATTGCGGACTTTGCGAAGTTCCCCGAACTCCGCTTCCTGGATCGATTTGACATCCTCGTCCCCATCCTCGCCGGGTTCGGAATGTTCGGACTGGGAAAACTGCTCGAAGCCTATGCTCCAAGCCTCGGCACGAATGGTCCCCAGATGTTGATCTGGGGCTTCTTCGTCTCGACAGTTGTGCTCATCCATGGCACCTGCACCATTAACTCCCTTTCTCACGTCTATGGTTCTCAGCGGTACGAAACCGGGGACACCAGCCGCAACAACTTCATCCTGGCGCTGATTACCATGGGGGAAGGCTGGCACAACAACCACCACTACTATCCGGCATCCACCCGCCAAGGCTTCTATTGGTGGGAAGTCGATATGACCTACTACTGCCTCAAGCTGATGGAAGGGCTCGGGCTGGTGTGGGATATCAAGGATGTGCCGATCTACGTGCGTGAGGGAAAGAGCAAGCAGGACGCCATCGCGGTATAACGTGTGAACCGCCGCTTGTGACTCGTTACAAACGGCGGTTCCTCTACACCCACTCCGTCGACTCTCGAGAGGGGCCTTCAGTCACCCGCCCAACGAGCGCTGCACGAATCTCTCGGCTCACCTGATCGATGTCCCCAAGGTCCGAGGCCGCAACGGTCCAGGCCTCTGCCGGTTCGAGCTCGATCCGATAGTGATTCTTCCTCGCCGAAAACCATTCGATGTAGGGATGCGGCACGAGGTTCGGATGGGGATCGAACGAGATCAGGTTCACCGTCCCGATTTGTAGATTTTCCATGTCCCCGATGATCTGCCCGGCAAGATCCTCGTCTTCAAACCGAGGATTCCGAAACTGAATGACCTGCCCCGCGATATCGGGTTTGAAGTTTCCCCGTAAATACACATCGACCGGACCGATCACCGCAAATAGGATCCGCCCCACAATCGTGCCTTCGACGCGATTGTCCAGAAACCCTTCCTGCACCCAGCGCCCATTGCCGAATTTTTGTGACATCCGACTCCTCCGATATACTAGACCGGCTGGACTGAGGCAGCGATGGGCAATGGCGCTTGCGGACCACTGCCAAGCGAGCCCACCACGACCGCTATTAAAATAAGGCCGCTGCCGATCCATCCTTGCAGATCCAACGTTTCCCCCAGAAAATACCAGGAGAGCCAGGCCGCATAGGCCGGCTCCGATGCAAAGATCAACGCCACCTGTTGTGCCGGCACAATCCGCTGCGCCCACATCTGAACGGCAAAGGCCCCGGTCGCAAGACCTCCGGTCACCCCAAGCCCGAGCAACAACAACGCGGTCGGCGCAAAGGCCTGAGCCGGCGCCTGCTCAATCAGCATAGTGGGAAGCAACAGGACGACCATGGCCATCATCTGCCAGGCAAACAGGGACGGCGCATCGACTTCGCGGGTAAACCGCTCGAGACAGGCGATATGCGCAGCAAAGGCGAAGGCACAGCCAAGCGTCATGAGGTCGCCAAGATTTCCGGATGCGCTGGGCTTCACCAACAGCCAAAGCCCCACCGTCGCGACCCCGGTGGCCAATAATACGCGCCAGTCGAATCGGCGAAGAATCAAGGGAACAATCACGACATACAGCGCCGTAATGAAGGCAGAGTTCGATGAGGTGGTGTAGTGGATCCCGACCGTTTGAAGGACATAGCCGAGAAAGAGCCAGCCGGTGGCGATCGCACCGGCCCGCAACACCGCCGGGTCACGGTGCAGGCGAAGTCTCCACAGCAGAAACCCACCCCCGACCAGCAACGCCCCAAGAAGGAATCGCAGAAACAGAAACGACAACGGTGGAATCTGTTCCAACACCGCCTTGGTCGCGGGAAACGTCGCGCCCCAAATGAACGTTGTCAGAAGGAGTGCAAATCGTGGCATGAGATTGAAGAAGTGCTGAGAGTTGGGTGCTGAGTGCTGAGCTTGAGGTTCAGAAAATTACACAGCACTGAGTACGCAGGACTCAGGACTGCCTGTCATGCTTTGCACAGGGCGCAGCGCCGCTGATCCGTCGTCCCAGCCTGTTCCATCGCCGCGAGCGCGCGCTCCTTGTCAGGGTAGTCGAACCAGCCGCCCTCCCAGAAGTCGCTGGATGAGCCGATCGTCGACGAGGGCACTTCAGCACAACGATCCTTGTGGAGCGTGACCCGGTCGATTGAGCGGGCGATGTGAATCCAATAGATCATAGGAACAGCCCTTCACAGACAGACCGAAACACGGCCCTTGGTGTGCGACTCAGGGCTCATCCGCGCTCACGACCTGCGATCAGATTCCACTTCGATCAACGAGCAAGTCTCGTCGACGATTGAAACAACTTACGGCAGGAGTTGCCACTCATCTTTCTCAATGAAGACCTTGACGCCGGTCTCGAGTTTCTTGATGTCGTCCTTGTCGAAGAGCCTCATATAGCGCTCGATCCGATCCTCGTCATCGATCCGCTCTTCTTGCATCATTCCACCGGTACTCTTGTATTTCCGAATCAACAGGGGCATCGAAATCCTCCTCGTAAGCCACTAGAAGTCACCTCAGCAAGGTGTGTACAATAAGGCAAAGTTCACGGGCCGGTCAAGAGCGGATTCGCACTCTGTCCCGGGAAAATCCAGCATGAAGGATACGCACGATGCCGATCTATGAATATCGTTGTGGAAAATGCGAAAAGCAGTTCGACGCGACCCAATCCGTCCATGTCAGACCGGAAGACACGATCTGCCCGCACTGTCAGGCCCAGGAGGCGACACGATTGATGTCCGCCAGCACGACAGTGGTCAAAGGGACTCACAAAACCGGCTTTGCTGAACAAAAAGCCTACAACATGCTGGACGAGCGGATGGACAAATTCGCCAAGCTTCCTCCGCTGATGGGGAGACGCGCCGCCCCCGAGACTGGCGCACCACCCGACCCCGCAAGCAGCGGCGTCACGGAGAACTGAACCGGACCGTGGATCGGCATGTGAACGCGCAGCATCCTCGTCCCGATAGCCACCCCAACCCTATGGAGATCCCATGATTGCGAGACAGATACTCTCGCTAGGCCTCGGCCTGCTATTCAGCTGGGGAATGGCTCACGTGGCCCTTGCAGAGGTTGCCGGCAATCTAACCATCGCCGGCAACGGACCTGAGGTCACGACGCTGGAGTCCCTCGCCCGCGCATTTGAGAAAACCAACCCACGCGCCTATCTCGATGTCGTCTGGGACAGCAATTCGAAGCCGGTTGAGATGGTCAAATCAGGCCAGGCCCACATCGCCGTGACCGGAACTGAAGCGCCGGATCTCTCGGCGACCGTCATCGCCTGGGATGGCATCGGCATCCTCGTGCACCTCTCCAATGTGACAAAAGATGTGACGAAGCA
>JANYAJ010000080.1 GCA_025361385.1 Nitrospira sp. | reverse complement strand
GTCTGACCAAAGTAATCGAGCCGGTCGTTGAGCGTGACCGCAAGGCACGGCCCCTCGTGAATTCCGATCTTGACCAGCAGATCGTTCTCGCGGCTGTGCATCGAGTCACGCATTGTGAAAAAATCGAACGAGAAGATTTTGGAAGCGATTCAGATGGCCTGGCACGAAGAATATCAGGACTCGAAGTCCTAATCCGCAGAGAAGCCCAAGAACGCTGCAACTTAGTAGGATGCTCAAAAAGGCCGTCCAGCAAGACCGCAGGCGAGTCGAAACCGGAGGCGTACCCTCAGGGGTACGTTGAGGATTTCGGTGAGCCGAGAACGAAGCTGGCGGGCTTTTTCAGCATCCTGCTACAGAGCCCCCTCGGGGATTTGATCCAGCTTATAGAAATCAATCGGGTCCAGTCGGCGCTGAGGCGCTTGGGTTGGCTCGCTACCCTTAATAAAGATATCGACCGTGCCGGCCTGTCCCTCCTGCTCGCCATCGAGTAATCCCGTCGCTGGATCAACATTCACGAATGTCACGCCTTCCGGAATGCTGAAGAACGCCACCGGTAGCGGCCTCAGCGCCTCCTTCATGAAGTTGATCCAAATGGGCAGTGCCGCATGCGCCCCCGATTCTGTCTCGCCAAGCGAACGGCGATCGTCAAAGCCCACATAGATGCCGGCCACCAAGTTCGGGGCGCCACCGATGAACCATGCATTGATGAAGTCATTCGTCGTTCCGGTCTTTCCGGCAATCGGCCGACCAATACTTTTGGCGGCTTGGCCTGTCCCCTTCTGAATCACATCTTCCATCATGTTGGTGATCCCGTAGGCGGTTTCCTTGGAGATCACCGTCAGAGCTTGCGATTCAGCCGCCTCAAGCACTTTTCCCGAGCTATCCTCCACCGATACGATCGCGTAGGGCTCGCGTCGGCTCCCCTCGTTGAGTAGCACCGCGTACACGGAGGTCAACTCCATCAGCCCCACAGAGGATGATCCTAATCCGAGCGACAAATCTGCGGCGAGTGGACTGGTAATTCCGACCGTTTTGGCAAACTCGATGACATTCCTGATCCCCACCTTATCCAGCAACCGGACTGTCGCGAGATTGTATGAATGGGCCAGCGCATCCCGCAAGCTCACCATGCCATGGAACTTCTTCCCGTAGTTCTCAGGCTTCCACGTTTTCTCCTCCAGCTCCTGCTCATAGACAACCGGTGCATCGAGGATGACCGACGCAGGGCTCATTCCGTGATTCAGGGCCGCCGCATAGATGATCGGCTTAAAGGCCGACCCCGGCTGACGATGGGCCTGGACGGCACGATTATATTCACTGCGACCAAAGTCGTACCCACCGATCATGACCCGAATGGCACCCTTCGCCGGATCAAGCGCAATCAACCCTCCCTCGACCAAGGGCGTCTGCTCCAGCTGGACGTACACGAGATCCCGCTCGAGCTTCTTTACCATCACCTCGACAACATCGCCGGGCTTCAGTACCTGCTTGAGGTTTGGATTGACGACGACATCCTTCGCCGTATCCGGTCCGGTCAGACGGCGCTTCGCCCAGGCCATATCGTCGAACAGAAGCCTCGCTACCGTTGATCCAACCTGCACTACAAAATGATCCTTTGCCACTTTCGTGACGAACCCCTCGCGATAGTCCCCTGCCTTGAGAGTCTGACCCGTGGTCGCGGTAACAGCGGGGGTAACCGGCGCATCCACGTCCACCGTTCGAAGCGGGCCTCGCCACCCTTGCCGCTTATCCAGTTCGCGCAAGCCGGCCGCAAAAGCCACTTCAGCAGCTCGCTGCATCTCCATGTTCAAGGTCGTAAATACTTTCAGCCCGCCCTTGTACACCAACGCCTCGCCGTACTTGGCGATCAACATCTGCCTGACATACTCCACAAAGTAGGGCGCCGCCTGTTCACCGCCAGGACGCCTGAAATTAAGCGTTTCGGCCGCCGCTGCTTCACGCTCTGCCGTGGTCAAGAACCCGGCCTCTTCCATCCGCGCCAATACATGTTCTTGTCGCTTTTTCGCTCGCTCGTAGGCCTTGAATGGCGAATAATGGTTGGGAGATTTTGGAAGGCCTGCCAGGAAGGCGGTTTCTGCAATCGTGAGGGCCGAGAGATCCTTTCCAAAATAGGTTTGGGCTGCCGAGGCAATACCGTAGGCGCCTTGGCCGAAGTAAATCTGATTCAGATACAGTTCGAGAATTTTATCCTTGGTTAGAACCAGTTCCATCTTGTACGCCAGAATCAACTCACGGACTTTGCGATCGAAGGTGCGCTCGGATGAAAGAAACAGGGAGCGCGCCAACTGCTGGGTAATCGTACTGGCCCCCTCAACCTTGCTCCCTCGACGGAGGTTCGTCCAGGCCGCACGGAGCATGCCGATGTAGTCGAGTCCGGGATGTTCAAAGAACCGGACATCCTCGACAGCGATGACGGCATGACGAAACCCTTCTGGAATTCCCGCCAGAGGGGTCTGGATGCGGCGCTCAATGAAAAACTGACCGATGCGCTGCTGGTCGCTCGAATAGACCTGCGTGACCAAGCTGGGTTGATACGTCTCCAGCTGGTCCAATGGGGGAAGGTCATTCGCGAGGTGCCATACGAAACCGACGACGGCTAAGCCTCCCATCAAGGCCACCGCCCCTAAGCTGAGAAATGTAATCTGCCACCACCGCCATGACCGGCGTGGCGCTGGGTGGCGGGGCTCATACTGACTAGGTACCTGACGATCCATCATAATTACGCGGGGTTATCTTGTAAAAACACTCGCCTCCCTGGGAAAGAGGCCGAAGTCACCATACCGTGGGGCCCCTCAAAACTCAAGCCTGCGACGGCGTCCCATCGCTTCCACGCATCTTCCGCCGAGCATCGCTTGTACCTGATAGCATGCTTCGGGTATACTAGCCCACGGCGCCTGGATTCCCGGGCGTCTTTTTTTTGGAGCACGCAGGACTACCATGGACCAGACAGCCACCTCAGAGTCTCCCGTCGTTAACGAGATCGCTCCCAAGGGGCGCCGAAGCGACATTCGAAATATCGCCATTATTGCCCACGTCGACCATGGCAAGACGACCTTGGTTGACGCGGTGCTCCGACAGACCCACGTCCATCGCAAGATCGACGACATGGGTGAGCGGATCATGGACTCGATGGACCAAGAGCGTGAACGCGGGATCACGATCCGGGCGAAGAACGCCAGCGTCATCTACAAGGGCGTAAAAATCAATATCGTCGACACCCCGGGCCATGCCGACTTCGGCGGTGAAGTCGAGCGGACCCTACGCATGGTGGACGGCGTCCTCATCTTGATCGACGCAAAGGAAGGCCCCATGCCGCAAACGACCTTCGTATTGCGGAAAGCGCTCGCGCTCGGACACAAAGCCATCGTCGTCATCAACAAGATCGACCGGCCAGACGCCGTCATCGACGATGTGGTGAATCGGACCTTCGACTTGTTTGTCCATCTCGGTGCGACCGACGAGCAACTGGATTTCCCCATTGTCTACACCGCCGCGATCAAAGGCACGGCAACCAACGACCTCGCGAAGCCCGGCACGGACATTTCGCCCCTCCTCGACACCGTCCTGGAGAAGATCCCCGCACCGGCGATCAACGCCGAGGCGCCATTGCAGATCCTGATTCTTTCCCTGATCCAGGACCTCTACAAAGGCAAGATGGGAGTGGGAAAGATTCAATCCGGCTCGATCGCCCGCCGACAAAATGTGGTCGTACTCGGAAAGAATGGCGCCAAGTTTCCAGGGAAAGTGTCCGACCTCGCAGTCTACTCCGGCCTTGAACGGACGGATGTGGAACGGGCGGAGGCAGGAGAAATCGTCGCGGTAGCAGGCCTGGACGAGGTGAGCATCGGCGATACCATTGCCGACGCGGAAAACCCCGTCGCATTGACCCGCGTGACGGTCGACGAGCCGACCGTCCAAATGACCTTTTCCGTGAACAATAGCCCATTCGCCGGACGGGAAGGGAAGTATCTGACCTCCCGGCATTTACGCGATCGACTCTTCAAAGAACTCGAAACCAACGTGTCGTTGCGCGCACAGGAAACGGAGAGTGCGGATAAGTTCCTCGTGGCAGGCCGCGGCGAACTGCATCTCGGCGTCCTGATCGAAGCGATGCGCCGGGAAGGATATGAACTGCAAGTCTCGCAACCGGAAGTCATCGTCCATCGGGACGGAGACAAGGTCCTCGAACCGTATGAGGAACTGACGATCCAGGTACCGGAAACGTATCAAGGCGCCGTGATCGAAGAGCTGGGCAAACGCCGTGGCGAGTTGCGCCATATGCGGCTCATCCATTCCGACGCCGGTCCAAGCGAAATGCACCTGGAGTACCATATCCCCACCCGCGGGATCATGGGGCTTAAGAACCTCCTGGTCGCCAAAACGCGCGGCACCATCATCATGCACCATGTCTTTGCCGCCTACGAACCGATGGAGCAGCGCGACCTCTCGGTGGCGACACATGGGTCACTCGTCGCATGTGAAGATGGAGCCAGCACCGGCTATGCCATCTTCATGACTCAAGATCGAGGGACCATGTTCATCGGTCCAGTCGTGGATGTCTATCGCGGAATGGTCGTCGGCGAAAATAGCCGTGACGAAGACATGGACGTGAACGTCTGTAAAGAAAAGCAGCTGTCCAACATGCGTGCCTCGGGAACCGATGAGGCCTTGGTCCTCACACCGCCGCGGGAAATGGGCTTGGAGTTCGCACTCGAATATATCGGCCCGGACGAACTGATTGAGGTGACGCCGAAGAGCCTGCGTATTCGCAAAAAGATTCTCAACTCGGATGAACGCCGTCGGGCTAAGAAGTCCAGCAAATAGCCGCAGCGCCACGATGAGGATCAAAAAGAAAACTCCCAAACCCTCTGCTCGCCGCCCTCCGCTCTACTTCGTCGGCTATCGTGGAACGGCACCGGCCACCGACGAACTGAAGGTCTGGTACGACCGGGAATATGGTGGACCGTTAACCATTCGCCATGAGGCGGGCGCAGCAGAATCCTGGCATGCGACTCACGGCCCTTGGTCGGCCCATGTCGTGATGCCACTGCCGATGAGCCACGTGGCCGACGTGATGAAACAGCTGGCCTGGGAGCACGACGTGATGGGGGCGGTCGCGCCCTCCCTCGCATCCCCGCGAGATATGCCGGACATGATTCTCTTTGCCGCGCGCCTCGCCCGCGGACTCACACTCCTCACGCAAGGCACAGCCCATGACATTACCACGAACCAGTATGTGAACCCGTCGGATTGGCAGAATCGTCCACTCACCCACTTCGACGTGAGCGATCACATCCCGGTCTTGCAGGAAGATCATGAGCCGAGCCATCGGAGCCGGTGTTATACCCTCGGCCTCAGTAAGTTCGGGGTGGATGAACTTGAAATGTTTCTCTCCCCTGGTCTCCCAGACCAGCCTATCCGGGACCTTCTCCGAGAAACGGCAGACGAATTGACCAGGACCGGACAGTCCCCCAAAGTCGGAAGCCACATCCGTGTAGGGCCCTCGGGTCAGAATATTGAAATTGCCAACCACCGCACCGCCGCACCAGCCGGTCGTATGCTCAGCTTTCGAGAAATCAGAACTTCGTTATAGTTTTTCTGCTTTATCGAGCACTGATAGGTCGCCAGAACCAGCCATAGGCCTTCAGGACCGTTGACAAGGTTTCAAGCCGCACGGTACAAAAATACAGACGAATGTGTCAGAGGCCGGACTAAACCCAGTGAAGGAGGCATCCAGATGAGCGACGTAGCAGCAGAAATTAAGGTTGGCGATACCGCACCGGATTTTGACTTAAAGGATCAGGACCAGAAGGACGTAAAGCTGAGCGACTACCGCGGCAAAAAAAATGTCGTGCTCTGCTTCTATCCTCTGGATTGGAGCCCAGTCTGTCAGGGCGAGAACAAGTGCCTGACCGACGACTTCCCCAAGTTCCAATCGGCGAACGCGGAATTGTTCGGCATCAGCTGCGACAGCTTCTTTTCGCACAAGGCCTGGGCTGATTCCATGGACCTCAAGCACCGCTTGTTGTCGGACGTGCACCGGACCACGGCAAAGGCCTACGGTCTCTACTTTGAGCCGCTGAACTGCTCAAAGCGTGCAACCGTCATCGTGGACAAGAACGGCAAGGTCGCCTACGCGAAGGTGCAGGAGATCAAAGTGGCGCGGGAAGACAAGGACATCCTCGCGGCCCTCGCGAAGCTGAGCTAATTCGAATGGTCCTGAGTGCTGAGGGCCGAGATTTCGGCTGACTCAGCACTCAGAACTCAGCACTGAGTACTTTTAATTATGCCTGGAACAGTCGAAGACGTCAGAGACGAAAACTATAAGGAATTCACGGACGCGCCCGCCGCACTCGTCGCCTACGGCCTCGCGACCTGTGAGCCCTGCAAGACCTACGACCCAATCCTGGAAGAGATCGCCGCCAAGTTTCTCGATGTGAAAGTCGGCAAAGCGAAGATGCATGTCCCTGGCCGATGCCGAGAGATTAAAAAGAGCCATACCTTCGAAACCTACCCCACCACGCACTTCTTTGCACATGGCAAGCTCCTTCTCACCCGCGAAGGTGTTGTCGAGCCAGCGGAACTCGCCTCGTTGATTTCAGACCACCTACTCAAATAACCGCACGGTTCATCGATTTCAACCCGCTTCGTCCGAAAATCGTCGATCTTCTTGACTCACTCAGGACTTGTAGTAAGGTCGAGAGGCCCTAGTGACATGAAGCATGGATTGCCTGCACCACAGCCTGTTTCGAGGTAGCGCGTATGGGATCTCCATCACAGACGACTGATCGTCCGCGCTACGACCCGCAAGTCCTACTGAACTCACAACCGGTGATCGTCACGGTCATCGACCCCTCGAATCATCAGGTCCAATTTCAAAATGATACCGGGCTCAAACAATTCGGCAATATCGCAGGATTCTCCTGCTATAAGAAAATTGCCAGCTGCGACGCTCCCTGCCAATTTTGCCGGATGCCTGAAGCGCTGACGTCGAACTCGGTCATTTCCAGCGAAGTCCCGCTTCCGGGGGATAAGTTTCTCCTCGTCCATTGGTCCAAAGCTTCCACCGCCGACGGGCAAATCCACGTGATCGAAACGATCGTCGATATCACTGAATACAAACGAACGGCCGCGGCGCTGCACCAATCGCAGAAGATGGAAGCGGTGGGACGATTGGCGGGCGGCATTGCACATGACTTCAACAACCTGATGATGGTCGTGATCGGACATGCCCAACGGTTGCTGCAGCAGCTGGGCGCACACCCGGCCCGTCAGGAGCTAGAAATGATCAGCCAGGCCGGGTTGCGGGCTGCAGCCCTGACCAAAAAGCTGCTTACGTTTAGCAGGAGGCAAGTGTTCGAGCCGAAAGAATTGCCGGTGAATCAAGCCATCCGCGAGTTGGAAGATATTCTTCAGCGACTGATCGGGGAGCAGATTCAGATGGTCGTCGTGCTCCATCCCCGGACAGGTCATGCGCTGGTCGATCCCGTGCAGCTCGAACAAGTGATCATGAACCTCGTCTTAAATGCCCGCGATGCGATGCCGGACGGTGGCCTCATCAATATCGAGACGGATAATATCGACTTAGATGAGCAATTCTCGAACTCGCACCCAGGCTCAACACCAGGTCCGTACGTCAAGATTATGGTGCAGGATGCGGGATGCGGGATGCGGGATGGATATGGAAACACTGACCCACATTTTCGAACCATTTTTCACGACAAAAGGCCAGGAGAAGGGAGTTGGGCTCGGGCTAGCCACCGTCTATGGCATCGTCAAGCAAAGCCAGGGCTATATCGACGTCACGAGTGAACCGGGGCGAGGCTCACGTTTTATCGTGTACCTCCCGCGTGTAGGACAGCCGGCCGTCGAGTCTGAGACGCCTCAGGCAGGAAAACCAACTCTCGCACTACAAGATACGATTCTCGTTGTAGAGGATGAGGAGAGCATCAGGAATTTGATTACGACAGTCCTGCAGGATCAAGGCTACCAGGTATTGGCAGCAGGCGATGGGATTCAAGCCTTACAAGGCCTGCAAATGCTCAAAGGACAATGTTCTCTCGTCATTACCGACGTCATCATGCCTCGGATGAAAAGCTCCACGTTTATCGAAGGTGTCCATGCGATGCGGCCAGAGGCCAAAGTGCTCTATATGTCCGGCTACGCAGGCGACACTCTTCAGGCCAACGGGGTACAGGACGACATGCCCTTCCTGCCAAAGCCCTTCCTCCCTACCACGCTCATCGAGAAAGTCCGAGAACTCCTGCAGACGGCTCAGCCGCGCTGATCGCTGGACCACACCATTACGCTTGAACGCAGTGGCCTACCCCCTGGATCCATCCTATTACTTCCCGAACCCAGACCGTGTCTTCGAACAATGCTCGTGGAAGATGAGCCACAGGGGGCCATCCTTGCGCAAGAGGGCGGTACATTGTCCGGAGTCCTGTGCTTCGAATTCGCCTTTCCTGATCGCCTGAAACACATAGTCGTAGGTCGCCCAGGCTGAGGGGCCTGTTATCCGGACTTGCAGGTTCGACACAGCACCGATAAACCGCAGGGTACTGCCTTTTTCGAGCTCAGAATCATAGTCCGACAACCACTTTTCGATGGAGTCACGGCCCTCCGTCTCGCCATCCTGAATACCGACGTAGTCCTTGGTATAGAGCTTCAAGACGGATTGTTTGTCTCTGGTTTCCGAGAAAGTCGCCGCGGCCATGGCGGCATCCTTGACGGTCCTCTCGATCGCCTCCCCTTCTTCGGCAGACCTGGAGACCGCCGGCCACGAGAGGCACAGCATCAACAGCCCAAAGATCAGACGTGTCTTCATAGAACACCCCAACCGCATGAACGAGCCCGGTCAGCCTGCAAATTCGAAGAACAAGTCCCGAGACTGCACGAGACGCACGCTCGAGAGTCTGCCCGCTGAAAGAGAAGAGGCCAGTTGCTTCCAGATATGCTCGACCAGTTGCTCACCGGTCACAACCTGAGTCCCGAGAGCCTGACGAAGGTCCTGATGGTCAAAGGCCTGCACGACTTTCCCCTGGACCAAACGATTAAGCGCCCCGATATCGGTGACCATGCCGGTTACGGCATCGATAGCGCCATG